>DATDNS010000207.1:0-2422 GCA_036518155.1 Bacteroidota bacterium | reverse complement strand
GGATTCGCCGCCATCGCCTGCGCCCACTTCATTCGCATCCGTTGTCCATTCAGCCGCACGTTCTCCAACATTCTCAACTACGACAGCAGCATAATCCGTTGCAGCATCGTTGAATTGACCGACGACCGCCTGCAGTTGCGGATTGAACGTCATCATTGAAGAGTCTTTCCGGGCATACGTCTGGCACGTTCGAAGACTTACGCGCACGTGCGTATAGCATTGGACAGGGATGGTATCACTGCCTCGGTTCCTCAGAACAATTCTCATAACCCCGGCCGGCTGATTGAGGCAGAATTCGTAGCTCACGGAAAGTGCCAGGCTCCCAGTGTCTTTAACAAATGTGACTGTATGAGGGCTCAGTGCATATGACCACGATTCGCGATGAATCCATTCGACCTGTCCGTCGCCGACGCGAATTCCGATTGCAACAGGCAGGGAGAGATCCCGTTTCCAATAGTCCGTGCTTACGTCAATGCTGTTCGCTATCGGTTCATAGAAGCTGATCCTGGACGGAGCGGGCCGGCTGCGATGAAATTCCATGCCCACGTAGCGTCCCCCGACTTCAACCTGTCCGCGTTTGCCGTCGAAGAAATACTTGAGTGGATCATTTGTGAACGACTCATCCTGGGCATTCAGTGGGAACGCCATAATTGCGAATGTGGCGAGAAGAGCAAACAGGACTCTGGGCTGCACATCGATGAAGAGTTTCAAGACCATTCTTATCCTTTAATGCCGCTTGTCGCCATGCTTTCGATGAAGTAGCGCTGAAAGAATCCGTATGCGAGGATGACCGGGAGCGCCAACAACGTGGCGGCTGCCAGTTGCAGTCCAAGGAGCGATTCGGATTCACCGCCGATGGTGAAGAGCGTGACCAGTTGAGGCATCGTCATCAACGATCGCTCACGGACAACAATGAGCGGCCATAATACTTCGTTCCAACTCGACATGAATGTGAGAATGGCTACCGTGATCAGGACCGGTTTCGACAGAGGCCAGACCACCCGGAAGAGGATTTTCAGGTCGGAACAACCGTCGATCCGCGCGGCATCGATCAACCCCTGAGGCACGTGGAGAAAAAACTGGCGAAAGAGGATGATACTGAATGCCGTCATCATTGTCGGTGCAATGAGAGCTGCATACGTATCCGTGATCCCGAGTTTTACCATCAGGATATACTGCGGAATCAGTGTGATTTGGAACGGAAGGGTCATCGTAAAAAGCACAACGGTATACACGATGCTTTTGCCCGCAAACTCAAGTCTGGCAAGAGCATACCCGATCATCGATCCAAACACCAGCACGCTCACGGTCGACGACACGGATACAATAATGCTGTTCAGGAACGACCTTCCGATCGGTATGCGGCTGAAGACCTGGATATAGTTGTGGAACGTAAAGTCGGGAGACCAGAGTCCAAAGCCGCCGATTTGCGCCTCCGGCTTTAACGACGAGGTAATCATCCAAAGAAATGGATACGCAAACACTACAGTACCAAGCGCAAGGAGGGAATATTTCGCAGCTGTCTTCATCCCGTTGGTTCGCTCTCGATGAAATGTTTCTGAAGAAGCACCACGGCCAGAATGATCAGGGCGAACACAAAGCCGAGCGTCGCGGCATAGCCCATATGTCCAAAATTGAACGCCTGGTTGTAGATATACAGGACGGCAGACAACGTGCTCTCGACAGGGCCGCCCCCCGTCAGGACATACGGCTCAATGAAGAGCGAGAACCCCCCGATCGTGGAAAGGACGACCACCACAACCATCGTCGGATTGAGCATGGGGAGCGTAATCTTGAAGAATTTCCTGGTTTCGGTCGCACCGTCCAGGCTTGCCGACTCGTAAAGCTCGGCGGGAATATTCTGCAATCCTACGAGGAACAAGACGATGTAAATACCGACATTCTTCCACGTAGCCATGAGTGCCACTGCCGGCATCGCGACGTTGGGATCGATCAGCCAAGGAACTCTCGCCAGCCCGACCGCAGTCAGAAGGCGGTTCAGCACTCCTGCGTCGTACGCAAACAGTTGCTGCCAGAGAATCGTGACAACAACACCCGAGACCACAACCGGCAGAAAATAGATGGCCCGGAAGAATCCACGCAGTCTCAATTTCGTGTTCAAAAGAACCGCAAAGCCGAGCGCAACGACAATCTGGAGCGGAATGTGGATCAAAAGAAATCGGATCGTATTGCCGATCGCTTTGAAAAACAGAGGATCCCTGATCAAGCGTTCAAAGTTCTTCAGCCCGACCCATTCCATGGGTGTAACGACGTTCCAGCGGTGGAACAGGAGGATGAATGAAAACACAAGAGGGTACGAAATGAACGTGAGGAAGAAGATCGCATACGGAAGAGTGAACCAGTAACCTGTCCGCGGTCTCCTGTGATGAGGCACTCGCGATGTGGGGAACAGTCTCATTTA
>DATDNS010000206.1:0-4149 GCA_036518155.1 Bacteroidota bacterium | reverse complement strand
CCCTTGTACGGAGAAGGGTTCGAGATGATGCCGCCCCGGAGTTTCAGTCCGATACTCCAAATCGTTACCTCGGCCCCGCCGCGGAGGTTCCAGGTCGGCTGCATGCCGGTCGTAATGAAGTGGTTCTCGTCGAGGAGGAACGGGTCGTTCGTGTCGAATTGCATTTGCGTCCAGTCAGTGTACTCTGCATCGCCGGCGACGAGCAGCCAGTCCGTCGCCTGAACTGATACACCGCCGCTAAAGACAAACGGCGTTGTGATCTTGTAGGTCGTCTGATTCGTATAGGCCTGGTGGAAACTGTCGCCGTTCTTGAAGAAACTCGTCCCGTCGTCAGTAAACGTCTCGTTGATTTCAAAATGAGTCGGGGTCCTGATCGCAATTCCGGCCTGGTAGCGCCCTTGCTTTTTCAACATCAGTCCGAACAGCGCATTGAACCCGCTCAGGTCGCTCGAAATCGTACTTTCATAAATGAACTTGTTGAAATCCGATCTGTCTCCGGGAAAATATCCCCCTGCGGGGGGCGAAAAGTTGTACACTCCCATCGCATCGGTTTCCACGTACTGGCGGTCATAGGTGTAACTGCCGGAGACGAAGTTCAACGACACACCGACAAGCACGTCCTTCGCCATCTCAAACGCACCGCCGACCGACCAGTGATTCAGTCCTCCCCCTTCAAGCACGCTTGCATTCTGACGCACACTGTCAGTCACCAGCGGGTAGAGCGCCCCTCCGTTATTCGCCGTGTCCGCCAGAAAGATCTGGAAGGGGAGATTGTTATCCAGCGAGTTCGTCGAAAATGTCAGTGAAGGAACGATCGAACTCTGGGGATTGAATGCTCCGAACGATGCGGTATTGTTGAAGCTTGAAACGCGGCCAAAGCCGAAGCCGAACGAGAGACTTCCTTGTGTCGTTGCAACCGGATAGACAAAACCGAGACTGTTGAGATTCGTTGCGTTCTTCGTGGAATTCTGTGTCAAGCCAAGGTACGTCGCGTCATTGCCCATGCCGTTATTTGAAAGCCCAAACGAGAATTCGTAATCTCTCTGGAGAGCCAGTCCGGCCGGGTTCCAGAACAATGACGCGTAGTCATTGACCGAACCAACCGCCGCATCCCCCATGCCGAGTGAACGTGCACCCACGCCCAAGCCGTACTGCGAGAATCGTAATGCATCCTCAGCATACTGAGCAGAAGCGTTTTGTGCGATCAATGCACCGATGCAAACTGCGATCGTTAGTCTTAACGTTTTCATAGCTTTTGTCTCATCGTGATGTTAGTGTTACCTGCCGCGTCGTCCACCACCGCTGCTTCGATTGTCACCGCCGCTGCTTCGTCCGCCGCCGTTCGACGGAGGAGGGGCATAATGCGGTGCAGAACTCCGCGCGGGAGTATTCGCCGGTGTGTAGGCCGGTCGCGAATTCCCTTCGTGCCTTGACTCTCCACCGCTCCGCGAGTATCCGCCTCCCCTGTTGCCGCCGGTGCTGGTTCCCTGACGCTGACCACCGACGTTCTGGCTGCGGCTCGGAGTATTCGAAGAACCATTCTGCATCACCCGGCCTGTCGTTCCTCTGTTCTGTCCGTTCGTGACACCCGTATTGACAGTACGACCGGTCTGGCCGGACGACCTTGAACCGTTGCCGGTCAATGTCTGATTACCGGTCCTGCCTTGGGTCGTATAGCCGCTTCCAGGGGATCCTACGTAGCCAGCGTTGATCGCGGCAGAACCGCGACTACCGCTGCCGTATGCTCCGCGAGAATATCCCATCCTCGTGTAGCCCGAGTTTCGCGTCACATAATTGCCACCGTTCCCGCCGGAGTAACCATATCCGCCGTAATAACCGTAGCCGCCATAATACCCGTGGTGATACAAGGAGTAATAAGGATATGGATAGTATGGATAATAGACGAAGGGATAACCTACATAGCCGTAACCATATCCGCCGTACCAGGACGAATAGTACCAAGGATTGTAGTAACTACCGTAGTACCACGGATCGTACCCCCATGCGGGGGGAGGAGTGTAGTATTCGAACCCGACGTAGGTGTGCGTGTTATAACGACTGTCGTCGTCATAGTTGCTGCTCTGGGACTGGTACGTTGAATCCTGATTTTGGTATGAGGTCTCATCTTCTTCTTCGGTTGCGACCCTTGTGTAGCAGCCGGAGAACAGGAGCATCAGCCCGGCCGTAAGGGAAAGGAGAAAAAGTGCTGTTCTCGTTGATTTCATTGTCGCACCTTTTGATTAATGGACTGCTGAATATTGAGCAATTTGGGTGCCAGCAAGCACCAATGAAAAAGCCCGAATTCATACATAAAAACAAGGAAATTCGGGCCCGGTTCCCGGAATGGCCGGGAGATGATGTCTATTTAAATAAGCGGATTGTCCAGCCTCACGCACATTTAGAACGCACCGATGAAGTCGAGTTGCAGCGTCCGATTCCCGATAACGACATTATCCTGATTCTTGATGACATCTTTCAGGTCGAAACCCACGATGAGCCCTTTCCCCCATGACCATCGAAATGCGAAATTCAGATATCCTTTCTTCTTTCCGATCGCCCTGCTGTTGTTGTCATTGTTGGCAAAATCAAATTCAGCAAAGATGGAGATATCCTTTCCAATGGATTTCTCGGCGCCGACGTAGAAATTCAGATCTTTGTCACCATCGTTCCGCTCAAGCGACAGATTCATGCCGCCGTGAATGCTCAGGTTGCCGAGGAACGCGTAGTTCTTGCTCCCGGCGAGGTAGAAACCGGGGGACTTAATTGTGTAACGGTTCGTGCTGTCGACGTACGGTTCCTTACCCTGCGAATCGAACCCGATTGCCAGCGCCGGCATCGTCACTCCCTCATCGATGAGGCGGACTTTCACGTTTACGCCCGGGAGCGGATTCATCTCGATCTTTTGCTGACCGATAATATTCGTTCCCCCATACGAGATGCCGAAGCTGAAATTGTCGAATACCCCAACACCGATTCCCACGAGGACACCCCCTTGCTCGAAGAAATTCGTACGGACCGCAAACGTTCCCCGCTTGAGAATTCCTGCGGTGGGCTTGTCGATGATCATCGTCGGCTCGATCGTCGCAGCATCCCCCGCATAACTTTGCGCCTGGAGAACTGGAGAGAGTACGATCAAGCCGAAAAACGTGATAAGGATAATTTGTTTCACCGGGGTCTCCTTCGTGGTTGTGGCTGGGACTTAAACATCATCCTCTCCGAATACTTTCTTGATCGTGCGAGGTGGTTCACCTGGCACTGGGGGGTCCATCCTGAGCGGAACGATTTTCTTCTCGGTCTCCGCGCCTTCATTGAGTTTTGGGATAATCTTGAACCCTTCGACGGTCGACTCACTTATTTCCTCCTCGGTCGGCGACGATTCAAAGTCCAGTATGGGGGCGCTTCCACCCTTGCGCTCGACTGGCCCCGAATTGTTCTTTTCACCGCCGAGATCGAGCAATTTGGCCATGAGTTTGTTCCCATCGGCGAGGAGGTCTTCTTCGGAATACGTGAGCACCGTTCCTTTTCTTACAAAGAAATTACCGTTGATCATGACATCACTCACATCGCGGGAGGAGGACTCAAGAAGCACGGTATTGAGAAGGTTGGCGTAGTTGTCGGATCCGAGGCCGAGACCCGATCGGGTGTCGGCAACATCGACAAACGTCATGTCCGCCTTTTTGCCGGCTTCTATCGCCCCAAGTTCATCGTGAAACCCGAGCGCCCGCGCGGGATTCCGCGTGCACATGGCAAGGAGTTCCGAAGCACGTGGAATCGGTTTGTTCTGGGCTCTGACCATGGCAACGAACGCGCGGATATTCAGGAAAGGATTCAATCCCCCCCAGTCAGTGCCGAACGCGATGGGAATGCCGCGGGCGAGAAGGTCTCCCACCGGAGGAAGTTCGACCTCCTTGAGAATGGCTGATTGGGGTGAGATGATCACCGGGACCTTCGACGTCATCAAAATATCAGCGTCATCGCCTTCAAGCAGCGAATGGTGCACCAACTGAATTTTCAGGCTGAAAAAATGGTATTCATTCAACAATTGAACAATCGTCCGGCGGAAGTTTTTTCTGACGGTTTCGAACCCTTTTCTCGTCTCGCCAAGATGCACGACGATCGGAATCCTGAGCTCATTCGCGTACCGTAGTG
>DATDNS010000205.1:0-2046 GCA_036518155.1 Bacteroidota bacterium | reverse complement strand
GCACGATCGGCGGCGGAGGATCCCTCACGCACGCTGAGGCGCGGGTTCGGACTGGTAACTCTGACCTCCTGGTTGTAAAGAAGATGAATATAGCGTTTGCATGAACTCAGTGTTGGACTGGAGGGATCAATTGCAAATCCTTCTGCAATGCACTGTAGCGCTTCAGAATATTGCCGTGCTCCAGCAAGTTGCGCTGCTTTCAGAACATACGCCTGAACAGCCTTCTCATGCATCTCACGATTTAGTGATTCTCTTTTTTGTACTTCTTCGTGCAAATGCATCCTGATCTCATAGTCTTTCCAAAGTGCATCGTGGATTTCGTGTTCAAGTTTCAGGACTTCGCCGTTGAGCGGGTCAAGCGCCTTGGCAGGTCCAAGAGCGCTTATCGCTTCATCGAGTCGTCGTTCACCGAGCAATTGTTTTGCACGTTGAAGGCATTGGACAATTTCACCCGGGAGTTTTGTTCCCTCGACACTATCCGAACTTTCTTCGGGATGCGACGAAACGTAGGAACGCGATTGTGGTCGGGCACCCGACTTCCGGAGCTCACGCGACTCTCCCTCGCCGGCCAACTCGGCGCGACCCTTTGAATCGAATTCGAATGTCCGTTGAAGCGGAGGTTCCGACCCCGAGCAATCCGCGTCACGCTGATTGTCATCATTTCTTTGGAGGTTATGCTCCGGACCGAATTGCCGTTTGTCAAGTAACTCACCCTCGTGCCCGAGACCGGATATTCGTTGGGGGTCGAGGATGGTGAGTTTGCTGAGGTTCTCGAAGTGACGGGAAAACGATTCAGGCGTTGGCGAGACGAAACTATTCGATCGAGGGGTGGGGAGTCTTTTTTCATTCAGCGCACTTAAGAGAATGCGCACTCGTTGTTCGTAGGCTTCGGCGTAGGAATTAAGCGGATCCTTTGCCCGCGCTTTTGCTATCTGCTCAAGTGCCGAGGCGTAGTCCCGCTCTCGTACCAACTTGTCAGCCTGCTTGAGAAACCCGGCAACTTGTATCAGATGGTCTGCACCTGCGCCTCGGGCAGACCCTCCATTTTTGGCCATCCTGTGGCTCTTTATTTGGGCATTCTTAGACTAGGGACAATACACCAATATGCTTGCTACGCTAATTTATTTATTTTGAAGTTGATAGTCAAGATTGTCTAAAGCCATATTGTAGGTGATGCTACCTCTCGCCGTGAACTCAAAGGCTTAGGGGTACGGCCAAAGAATTCCATGGTCGTTTTTCTGCTCATTTTGACAATGACCATAATTTATTGAATTCATTGCACTAACAGGCAAAACCCTGCAATACCACATTTGGAAATTTCAGGATTTCGAGACGAGCTGATGATTAAACAGTCAACTCAACAGTTCACTTCGACGAGAACGAGACTTGACTAGCGCGAGAAATGAAGGGAGAAGTGAGGATCGCTGATCGTAGCAATCATCTGATGTGGAATTCGCAGTCGCGTGTCTATCACTTGGATTTGGCGGCGGAAAGAAGCTTCTGAAGCTGCACGATATGATTCCGATCGTGGCCGGCGAACATTTCAACCATTCGAGTGATGGTCTCTTTTCCCCGTTCTGAATGCATACCGTAGTAGTTCCACATTGTTTTCGGGATAGTCCGAAGCAAGTCCACATTTGCCTCTCTTAGCACCTTGAACCGCTCAAGGGATTTTTGCGGATCGGTTTGCCTGTACTTCGAAAACTGTGCCCATTTGTCCTGATTGTATGCCGGGATTGCCACACGATTGGAACCAAGGATGAGTCGTAAGCGAAATGCAAGCACCAACTCCGAGTCGGCGAGATGGGCAAGGATTTCCACGGCGCTCCACCGTCGCGGTTCCGTCCGAATCCTCAATCTATTAGCCGGAACGTTGCTGATCAATCGTTCAATCGACCCGGGTGTTGACGCGAGAACTGACATCGGTTTGTTTCCGCGCAGATATCCCAGGATCCTCTTCGTATAGTGTTCAGCGGTCTCATTCATTTCAGCTCCCTTTCTTTCGTGTCTGCCCCGGGTGATTCCCTATCATGTCGTCCTCTGCAA
>DATDNS010000204.1:0-5266 GCA_036518155.1 Bacteroidota bacterium | reverse complement strand
TACGACGTATCCGGTTTTGCCCTCCTCGACGAGTTCCGCAAGCCCGCCGACATTTGTCACGACCACCGGTTTCAAGAACCCGTATGCAATGCTCAGGATGCCGCTCTGTGTGGCTTCATTGTACGGCAATACTGCCACGTTCGCAGCCTCAAAATAGAGATGCACGTCTTCATTTGCAACGTATTCAGCGATTTCGGTGACATTCGCCTGAAGTCCAAGTCTTTCGATCGCTTCGCGATATCCCTTCGGATCATCGTAGTATTCCCCCACGATGAGCAAGTGAGCATTTTCCACGTTCTGCCTGATGATGGGAAACGCTTCGATGAGATTCATCAGTCCTTTGTAGCGCCGGACATACCCAAAGAAAAGGATGACATTCTTTCCGGCGAGTCCGAGCTTCTCTTTTGCCTGCAACTGGGTCAGGGGCTCGCCGACCCGGTAGCAATCGTACACCGGAAGCGAGGAACGATAAACCTTCGCGGCGGGGAAAAGGCTTCGAATATCCTGTTCCACGACGCTGGAGAGCACCAGGAACCTGTCGGCCTGCCGCAATGCCATCATCGAGAGCACGAGGTCGATCGTGCGCGCTTCGTGCGAGACGACGTTTTCGGCGATAATCACGACCGGTTTTTTCGTCCTGCGTTTGAATGATGACGCGATCGTTTTGACGATCGGACCAAAGAAAGGGTTCCACCAGGTGAACACGAGCATGTCAGGCTGCAGTGCGGCAGCAGCGTCCGCCGCCCGGAACCACGAGAAGGGGTTCAGGCAATCGATCGTGTGCACGGCGGGATGTTGCTTCATCGCCACGCCGCTGACGTCGACCTGGCGGACTCCCGGAAAGAGAAATCCGGGATAGAGCCGGGAGAACGATATGACGGTCACCTCGTTCGACGCGGAAAGAGCCTCATACAGATGTGCCACAAAAAGTGCATTCCCCCCGCGCAAGGGGTACGCAGGACCGATCAGAACGATTTTCAATGCACAAGCTCCTTCTTCGCCCTGACGCTGTCCACAACTGCATAGTTAAGCCGGTACACATAGCTGGGGTATTCGACCCCTTCCTGATGGATGAGTTCAAACATCCGTGGAAATTTCTCGGCGACCGGCTGAACATACCGGCGAAGAGTTCCCGACCACTGAAAATTGTCGTAGAGCAGATGCGTCATTTTCCACGACTTCCAATGATCGACAATCGTATCGGGAATCGTGCTTTCCACCGTGTACGTTCCGTAGGCGTAGAAACCGCCGGAATAAATCTGAAACAATTCCGGCTTGCGGCAAATGACGCCAGTAGAATCCTTCGGGAGATTGTTCGCAATCCATTGACTGGCCTTCAGGTAATTCACCCAGTCGGGGGAGAACCCGGCGAACTCATCGCCGCGCAAATTCGCCTTGAGGACCGGAAGGTTGTCATCCACGGCGCCGCCGACCGATGCGACGTTCGAAACCAAAAGGCACACGCCGATGAATACAAACCAACCTTTGAACGCCGGTGTCCGATTCTGCGAAGTACTCAGCATCCTGTGGAGGACTTCATACACGCCAACGAGAAACAAGAGGAGAAGAAACGGTACCATCGGGACGAGCATCCGGGGCGTTGCGTAGAGCGTCTGCAGGGCAAGCCAGATGGACACCAAATAGACAACCACGTAGAGCGCCAGGAACCGTATCTCCTTCGGCCCCCGGCGAAGTGCCCGCCAAATACCGACAAGGAGAACCGTCGAAAACAAGACCCCGAGGAATGCCATGCTGTTCGGGAAGAGCGTGCCGTCTGCCACGCCCAGATATTCGCCATACGGCAATGAGAGCGCTCTCGGAAACATGTAGTTGAGGTGAACAATCATGTTGCTGAGGAATCGCGTCACAAACCCGCCGACCGTCTCGCGGCCAAGTGCAGGATTGTATGGATTGATCATCATCACATCGGAAGCCTGTCCCATCAACACGATGCCCTGACTAAACTCTGCGACTTTCCAGGGAATGTAAAGCAGGACACAGAAGGCGCCAAAATAAAGAGCCGTCTTCCATTGTTTTTGCGTGAGAAACCAGAGCCCGATCGCGAGAGGGAGCGTTGCGCCAATTGCACGGACGTAGAACCCCGCCATCGAAAGGAGAGCGATAATGAATATTCCGCGCACTCCGTGTCGCGCCGGATCCTCTTCCCGCCTCCAGAAGAAATGGATTGTCCAAAGCTCGATGAGCAGGTACGCCATTTCACTGTACGTTTGATGCGAATATTCGAGGACAAGAAGACTGAGAGCACACAGGACCATCACCAGGAAAAACAACATCGGCTCAAGTCTTCTGCGGAAAATGGAGAAGCACGAGGCAAGCGAAGCGAGGTAGAAGAGCAACGATGTCAATTTGAGCCAGCCAACATTCATGCCGGTCACCAACATGAACGCAGCGAGAAGAACGGGGTAGCCGGGAGATTTGAATCCGACCGGCAGAATCCCTTTGGAAATCAGGCTATGGGCCTGGAGAATGTACGCAGTGTCATCGCCCCCGATACTGGGCTTGATATCAAAGAGGAACAACGCGAGGATCAATCCGACGACAAGAACGCCGACAAGGAGTGACGTCGGATGTTCACGCGTGAACCGCTCGACGGTGTCAAACCAGGTTCGTTTGTCAGTCTGCCGAAGCCCCGCGACGACGTTCCTGGAGTTTTTTCTGCTCACGGTCGGAATTTGAGTTTATTCATGGCGAACAGGCACATTTCAAGAAGAAGCATGCCGTGACGAAAACGTGAAATATTTGTCGTACCGTAGCTGCGGTCGCGGTAGCGAATAGGAATCTCGAGGATCTTCAGGTTGAGCTTCGCTGCGCCAAAGAGCAGGTCGAAATCGCCGAACGGATCAAAGTCGCCGAAATAATGACGGTTCTTCGCCAGCCGCTCATAATCGCTCCGGAACATCACCTTTGTGCCGCATAACGTATCCTTGAACCGCTGGCCGAGCAACCACGTAAACATGAGGCTGAAAAACTTGTTCCCGAACAGATTCAACAGGCGCATTGCCTCTTTTTCCATGGGATAGACAAGCCGGCTTCCGTTGATGAATTCGCCCCGGTTGGACGCGATGGCTTCATAGAACTTCGGCAAGTCTTCCGGCGCTACAGTCAAATCGCCGTCAAGAATCATGAGGATATCGCCTTTGGCCATCCGGAATCCCTCGCGGACCGCATCACCCTTGCCGACACCGGACTGAACAGCGTACCGCACATCGCGCTTCGTTCCGTACTTTTTGACAACACGTTTTATCTCGTCAAGCGTTCCGTCCTTTGAATGCCCCTCAACGAATATGATCTCCGTCGATTTTCCCATGGCGGGCGTCTGCGTGACGGCCTTCTCGATATTCCCCTTCTCGTTTCGTTCCGGGATGATCACCGAGACGGAGTATTTCTTCTTCTGATTCAATTCACGCGGCCGCGCAACAAGATAACGAGTGACACAGAACTTGCGGAAGAGCGGCATCTGTGCGACATACGTATTGAAGAACCACGAAATCAGCGGAATGTTCTTGGGGATAAGGAGTCGTTGGCCGGTGCGGATGACCTCGAAATCGGCCAAATCGAGAAGGTTCGTCAGATCGTTGGTATTGATCCAGTTCTGGCGGGGTTGGGGGATCTTCAGGCGCAGTCTCTCAGCCAGAACAACGACCGGCTCCCAGAGAAAATTGTAGTAGGTGATAATGAGCCTGGAACGCGGTGTCATTACAGCTCGTGCGGACAAGAGCGCTTTCTGAATGTCTTTCAGATGACCGATGAGATCCGCCATCAACACGTATGAAAACTTCTCGGGAAACGCAAGGTCGTCGGCACTCTTCTGGAAGAATGTCAGGTTGGGATACTTTTGTCTTGCAGCGTCAACCATCCTCGCGCTGATATCCGCTCCTACCCCCCGGGATGGTTTCACCGAAGCGAGCAAATCACCCGTGGCACATCCGACTTCGAGGACGGACGAACCCGGCTCCACGAGAAACTGATAGAGTCGTTCCTGAACCCGGTGATAGTAGCGGTTCTTCGCTTTCCAGCGGTCCCAGTCTGGAGCGAGCGAATCGAAGTATGCGGACTGCGAGGTTTCTGCGTTCACGTATTGAATTCGGAAGGAAGATTCGGGTCGGAGGAAATATCGTCAAACGTTGCCGAAATTCCAAGGTGCAACGAGTGCGTCGGTAGACCGGAATTTCCGTACAAGGTCACCTGAGCTTCGTCAGACTTGTTCAAGGAGGGAATTCGCAGGGCTTGTGAATGAAGGAAGGAGGGTCAAATGTCGAATGGACCCGCCTATTTCAGGGTAGTACGAATATTGTAGACCTCTTCGTCCCGTTCCTGACGCGTGATCATCTCGCCCAGCAGTCCGATGGAAACGAATTGTACGCCAATGATGATCAGCAGAAACCCGACGAGAAAGAGGGGACGTTCGCTCAGGGATGTGAGACCCAGCAGGCGTTCCACGGAAAGATAACCGTCGATTGCTGCGCCGATGATGAAGGAAACGATCCCCCAAACTCCGAACAAATGGAGCGGCCTCCGGAGATATCGCGTGGTGAACAAGACTGTCAGCAGATCAAGAAATCCATTGAAGAATCTGCTGATTCCGTATTTTGTCTTGCCAAATTTCCGGGGATGGTGTTCAACGATTTTTTCCGTCACGCGATAGCCGGCCCAGTGGGCGAGAACCGGGATGAAGCGATGAAGCTCGCCGTGCACATTGACACTTTTGACAACGATGCTGCGGTAGGCTTTCAACCCGCAGTTGAAATCGTGGATGCGAATGCCCGTCATCTTGCCGGTGACATAATTGAAGAACCGCGAAGGGATTGTTTTGGAAATCGGGTCGTGTCGCGTCTTCTTCCATCCTGAGACAAGATCGAATGAGTCGCCCATCGCCGCAATGAGAGCCGGGATTTCCTTCGGATCATCCTGGAGGTCGGCATCCATCGTGATGACGTATTCTCCTGCCGCTTCTCTGAACCCAACAGAAAGTGCTGCGGACTTGCCAAAATTGCGCCGGAACTGGATTGCTTTGACGTTGCGGTCCTGAGCGTGGAGTGCTTTCAAGACTTCAAAGGAACGATCGGTGCTGCCGTCGTCGACGAAGATGATTTCATACGTGGTCTTCATCGACTGTACTGCTCCGACGATCTGGCTGTGGAGTTCGCGGAGAGATTCCTCTTCGTTGTAGAGGGGAACAACGACGGAAACGAAAGGCTTTTTTGACTGGGAAGCAGACTTGCTGGTCTGAGGCATGTGCCCTGAT
>DATDNS010000203.1:0-3133 GCA_036518155.1 Bacteroidota bacterium | reverse complement strand
GTGTGAATGTAAAAGGATGAAGCTGGAGATCGTGTGGACTGCACAGGCAGAAATCAAGTGTAGAACTGAAGAGGCATGAGGGGGAGATTTCCGTTCATAACTGAAATTTGACTTTGAGATGGCAAGTCCTGATGATCTGAGAGCCAGGACCAAAAGGTATGCGATAAGTGTAGTAAAGTTGGTCGATGGGATTTCAGAATCTGTTGCAGGCCAGGTGATTGTGAGACAACTCATCCGATCTGCAACATCAGTTGGAGCAAATTATCGTTCAGCCTGCAGGGCTCGTTCGAAAGCTGAATTCATCGCAAAGCTTCAAATTTGCCTGGAAGAATCGGATGAATCTTTGTATTGGTTAGAGTTGATGACCGAACTACGGCTAACGGATGGCGCGGAATTGGAAAGCGTTACTGCAGAGGGAAATGAACTGACAGCAATTTTTGTAACAGCCCTAAAAACTGCGCGAAATCATAACCAATAACTTGTTAAATATCACTTTCTACAACTTACTTCTAAAATCTAACTTCTAACTTCTACCTTTCTTTGCCCCTATCGTCTAGAGGCCTAGGACACGAGCTTTTCAAGCTTGGAACACGAGTTCGAATCTCGTTGGGGGCACAATCAAATTGCCAATTGTCGATTTTCAATTGTCAATTGAGAAACGGGAAGAAACACTTGCGGGATTGAGCCAACTTAGGAATGGGTTGGCTTTTTTTGTGTACAACCAATCCAACAGATTATTCCGAGTCGTGAGGAAAACGCCAGCAAAGCACACCACCGCATTCGAAGGATAAAAGCTGCTTGGTTAGGATCTCACCATCCTTTCAGAAACGCGACTTCCATCGTCAGACCCGGGCCAAAAGCAATGGCACAGACGATCTCATTACGATCGATTGTCCGTGTCGCCAGCAACTCTTTGAGAACGAACATGATGGAAGCAGAAGACATGTTTCCATAGTTCTTCAAAACGGTTCTCGAAGGCATCATATCGTCCTCGCTCAGGTTGAGCCCGTGCTGGAGGGCATCGAGGATCGCCTTCCCGCCCGGATGGAGAACCCAATGGTTGATCGAACGGGAAGAGATTCCAACTGAATTGAATAGAGATTGAAGGATCGGGGCCGCTTGTTCTTCGATGATTCGCGGGAGTTCAGACGAGAGCATCATTTCAAAACCGTAGTTGCCGATCTTCCATCCCATGTACTCGGCCGAATTTGGAAAAAGATGCGAATGCGTGCTTGTGAGCTGCAGCCGGCCCTTGTACGCCGGTGAGTTTGAAAACAACGCGGCGGCACAGCCATCGGCAAAAATCATGTTGGCGAGAATGTTGTCCCGCGTGGGCTCGGTTTGCAGATGAAGACTGCAGAGTTCGATCGCGACAAGAAGTGTCGTGCTCGACTCCGCCTCAGCAGCGTGGAGGGATTCAAGCACCGATGAGAAACCGACCAGAGCTGCGGCGCAGCCCATAAAGCCGATATGCGTCCGCCGGAGAGAAGCCGGGAGGCGGAATTCGTTCATCAGGTAATAGTCAATCCCCGGGGCAAAGAACCCGGTGCAGGACACGGTGATGAGCCGGCGAATTGTCGAAGGGTCGCATTGCGTTTCCCGGAGAAGTTGCGTCACGGCATCCGCCGAGAGGATCTTCGCCCAATGTTCATACGAATCCATGCGTTTCTTGGTGTCCGGCGCCACCGTGCCGGGTTCGCGTGGATAGAACCGTTCCGTCGGACCTGCCTCGGCATCCGGCACCACGACATAGCGCGTTGCGATGCCGGAACGGTGCGAGGCGGCATCGATGAGGCGCCCGACCGCCGGCTGCACACCCATCCTCATCTTGATCTCTTCAGTCGCTTTGTCTTGCGTGACTTTGTACGGGGGCGATGCCGTCGTGATATGAATCAGCATTACTTCTTTCCTTTGATGGGGCGGGCTTTGAAACCTCAGTGAACTCCCGACGATCGATTCTTTACAAGACAAAATACAGAAATGGAAATGCCCGGTCAATCCTTACATTCCCCAGACTCTTGCTTGCGTACTACTCCTTTCGCACCCCCTGAGCTATCCAGTCGTGGATGACCCGAACCAATTCAGGAGCTATCTTCTTGTGACCGCGCGGCATCTGTTTGCCGAACGGAGGCTCGGGCAGCAGTTTATAGTAGAACATGCTTGAATCCGGCTGACCCCTGACGATTGTTGCTCCGTGATTTCCCCCTCGCACGATCGACTCGTAGTCTTCCATGACATATTCGCTCGGGTTTTCGTTGTTCGAACCGTGACACCTGATGCAGTAGGCATTGATGATCGGAGCAACATCGTTGACATACGTGTAGGCTCTTGCCGTGTCCTTTGTTCGGTCCTGTGCGGCCGCGGACACGATTGCCGTAAGCGTCAGCAATGCCATTCCCAGTTGTAGGTTCTTGCTCATGGATGCCGTGTCACCAGGTTGATTGAGTTGTGATGCTGGGTTAGATTCAAAGCGCGTACCATAAACCGAAAGCGCACTCCAGCGTCGATAAATGCAAATAACTCTGCCCGACCTGTCAAGATGTGACATCGGTGCTACACTATTCCTCCCGTACTCCCGCACAACTGGGGAATTCAATCAACAACTACGCACAGTGAAGCCCCAGGAAATTTCGAAGGATATGAGGCAATGGAGAAATGGCCTGGCTTTGCGGCTCTGTGCCTGGTTGACAAAGTATTGATTCAGACGATGCGATCGAAAGCCGGAGTATCGTTTTCATTTTTGAGAATCATCAGGTTGAATTTTAACGACGGCATCGTTACCATGCGGTAACGACATATCGTTGGTCCGGCGAATGGACCCGTGCCGCAGAGATGCTTCAATGTAAGCCTCCGGATTCGACTGATGACGAAGGTTTTTTGTTTTCTGGCAAATGACGAGGATTCACACAAAAAGATAGAGTAATGACCCATGTCTGACGCGAACAACAAGCTGCAATTCCAGGGTGAGAAATCCCCTTCTATCGCACCGAAGGTTGCGATCGCTTCCTGGTACCTCTTTTGCGTTACGGTCGCTGTTTGGATGACATCCGTTGCGACGGAGACGGTGGACCGTTCGGGAAACGCCAGCCGACAAGCAACACTGTTCGCCTGCGCAGTCGTCTATATTGCAAGG
>DATDNS010000202.1:0-2715 GCA_036518155.1 Bacteroidota bacterium | reverse complement strand
GGGTCCTCGCCAAAGAACTGGCCAGCATCCCGTCGAAGGTCTCCAAGGTGCTGGAGAACACGACCCAGCTGATCGAAGTGGCACACGAATTCAAGGATGTAAAGAATTTTCTGTATCTCGGCCGGGGGGCAAATTTTCCGGTCGCACTCGAAGGCGCACTCAAGCTTAAAGAAATTTCCTACATCCACGCCGAAGGATATCCTGCAGCGGAAATGAAGCACGGTCCGATCGCTCTCATCGATGAGAATATGCCCGTGGTCTTTGTCGTTCCGAAAGACGCGATCTACGACAAAGTGATCAGCAACGTTCAGGAAGTCCGCGCACGTCGCGGCCGCATCATCGCAATAGCGAACGAAGATGATGAAGCGATCACGAAGATGGCTGAAGTCGTCATCCGCGTCCCGAGAACATATGGATTCTTCGGACCCATCCTCAATATTATCCCCCTCCAGTTGCTCTCGTATTACATGGCGGTTGTTCGCGGCACGAATGTGGACCAGCCCCGCAACCTTGCGAAGAGCGTAACCGTCGAATAAAGCCCGTTGGAAATCCCGTCATTTTTTTCTATCTTGCTACCCATTCATCAGAATGCGAGGAGAAGTGAGCGATGAAACAGGATGTGAAATCGAAGGGGAACGAATGGGCGCTGATTCTGGGCGCTTCAAGCGGTTTTGGCGGCGCAACGGCTATTGAGCTCGCGAAACACGGCATGAACATCTTCGGCATTCACCTGGACAGACAAGCGACGATGCCGGCCGTCGAGCAGGTGATCCGGGAGATCAAGCACACCGGCAACAAGGCGGTGTTCTTCAACATCAACGCGGCGGATTCCATCAAGCGAAACGAGATTCTTGACGAGATCCAGGAGCGGTTCATGCAGGAACCGAATTCCACGATTAAGGTTCTCCTCCATTCACTCGCCTTCGGAACGCTCAAGCCATTCTTTGCAAAAAAGCCGGACGACATGCTGACACAGGCACAAATGGAAATGACGATCGATGTGATGGCAAACAGCCTCGTCTATTGGACGCAGGGAATTATTGCCCGGAACATGATGAAGAAGGGGGGGCGCATCTTTGCCATGACCAGTTCGGGCGGCCACACCGTCATCCCAAGTTACGGCGCAGTCTCGGCCGCGAAGGCGTGCCTGGAATCCCACATCCGGCAGCTGTCGATGGAACTCGGACACCTTGGGATTACCGCCAATGCGATTATGGCCGGTGCAACGGATACGCCGGCGCTCCGGAAGATTCCGGGGAACGTGAAGATGCTTGAAGTTGCGAAGCAAAAAAATCCGGCCAGCCGGCTTACGACGCCGGAAGATGTCGGGCGCGCGATTGCGTTGCTGGCAGACGAGCGATCGTATTGGATATCCGGAAACGTTATCGGCGTTGACGGCGGGGAGGACATTGTGAGCTTTATCGGACAGAAGAGCGCCACGGAGCCAAGCTAAGATTCAGAATACCCCACTCACTTAGCAGGAACGACAATGTACGACTTCGAACTCAACGAGGAGCAGAAGATGCTCCGTGGCATGGTGCGGGATTTTGTAAACTCGGATCTTAAACCGATTGCTCAAAAGATCGATGAGAACGAGGAAATCCCGAAAGAGCTTATCAACAAATTGCGGGACCTTGGATTCCTGGGAGCCTCGTTTCCGTCGGAATACGGCGGCGGAGGATTCGGTGAAGTTGGATACTGCCTGATGCAGGAGGAGATGGCGCGTGGTTGCATGTCGACGGCGACATTCATCGGTGCCCACCAATCCATCGGCGCAAACGCGATTTATCTCGGCGGAAGTGAATTTTTGAAAAAGAAGTATCTCGTTCCGCTCGCCGAAGGCAAAATGATCGGAGCTTTCGCACTGACGGAGACCCTGGCGGGGTCGGATTCGTTCAACCTCAAAACACGTGCACACCTGGACGGCAACGAGTGGGTCATCAACGGGGACAAGTTATGGATCACCAACGGAGGCCTTGCGGATGTTATTTCGGTGTTTGCGCGAACAGACCGCGGAATTTCGGGATTTGTCGTTGAAACGAAGTTGAAAGGGTTTTCGGCCGGCCCGCCGGAAAAGAAAATGGGAATTCGCGGCAGTCACACCGCTGCGATCACGTTTGACAACGTACGGGTTCCGAAAGAGAACCTGCTTGGTGAAGACGGCCGGGGATTCCTTGTCGCGATGAAGACCCTGGACGCGGGAAGACTCGGCCTGGGTGCAGCGTGTCTGGGCGCGTCGAAGGAAATGCTGGAGCTTTCCACAAAATATGCAAAGGAGAGAAGGCAGTTTGACGTGCCGATTTCGCAATTCCAGGTCATTCAGTTCATGCTCGCCGAAATGGCGGTCATGATCTACGCAATGGAATCCATCGTCTACAGGACAGCCCGTGCGTATGATGAGGGGAAACCGATTTCGCGGCAGTCTGCTACGGTGAAACTGTTTTGTTCCGAGTCGTTGGACAAGATCGTGGATATGGCGGTCCAGATTCACGGAGGGATGGGATATTCAAGGGAGATGCCGATCGAAAGATTTTACCGTGACTCGCGCATCAACAGGATCTTTGAAGGGACGAACGAGATACAGAAGCTTGTCATCGCCCGGGACATTTTGAAGAAGAACGGCATTCTCGGTTGACGTACGCAACAACGTGTCAGCGGGTTCAGTCCGCCTTGATTCTGAAACGAAAGTGCGGTATGTTGAGACTGGTGCGGGTT
>DATDNS010000201.1:0-2061 GCA_036518155.1 Bacteroidota bacterium | reverse complement strand
CGGAACCCAAAGAATTCGACCTTGGCAAATATCCAAAAGGTCAACATCGGTCTGTCACGTTTGATAAGCTGGGAATTGTGAGCGTCTATTGCGAAATCCACTCCTACATGTTCGCCACAATTCTCGTCCTCCAGAACCCGTTCTTTGCACTGCCGGATGAAAATGGCAATTTTCAAATTGCCGATGTCCCGGCCGGGACGTACGAGCTCAGCTTCTGGTACGGCCGGAAGAAAGCCGAAACGAAGACCGTTGTTGTGACACCAAATCAAAGCTCCACAATAAATTTCCAATATTGACGCGAAGACCGCATGAAGCTGCTCTTCCGAGCTGTTGCGACTCTCATCATTGTGTCCACGTCGCTTGTGGCACAGCTCCGCGTGAGCGGCCAGGCGACGGCGGAATTTTTCAAATCGGAAGACGGAATGTCCCAGTATACGGTTGACCAGGGCCGTGCGACATTCGCCTGGCGTATGGACCTGTTCGCCGATGCAGTCATTACCGACCGTATTACATTCCTGAGCAACTTTAGAATGCTTCAGGATCAGGTACTGCACATCGACTTGCTGGCCGTACGTATTGCCGATATCGCCTCGACCGGAATATTCCTGCAGGCAGGACAAATTGATATTCCTTTCGGGAGTCTCGGCGAACAGCGTTTCCCGGCTCAGAACCCGTTCTTCGATCTTCCGTTGATGAACGAACACGTTAGTGCGCTTTGCGAATCGAACTATGACCTGTGGACATTCTCGCCCGAATACGCAATGAGGGGTGACGGCGTCAGAATTCTCGACCAGGGATTGTACGACCTCGGTATCAAGCTCTACAAGGATTTTGGCCCGTTCGATGTTGCCGTTGCCGTTATCAACGGCATGGTCAGCGCGACCGGAACGTACGCCCCGGGAGGACTCAATGCCAATCACGGACTTGGGACGGTAGGAAGAATTTCTGCAACTCCGTTCTACGGTCTGACTCTCGGCTTGTCGTACGGCTATGGGGACTTCATGAAAGATGTCAGCGATTCTCCTTCATCGCAGCTCTATGACAAAAGCCCTGACAACTACCTTCAACGCATCGCCGGCGCGGATATCGCATTCGCTCTGGAGCATTTCACACTGCGCGGGGAGGTGATTTCCAACCTGTGGGACTACGTTCAAGGTGTCTCATTGAAGACAGTCGGCTTCTCGGCAACGGCGCGGTACGCTTTCACCCCGAGACTATCCGGAGCTGTGAGAATCGGCGGGATGACATTCAACACGGTCAGTATTCGCGAATATATCCCGGCTGTCGGCTATGGCTATTCTGGTCCCGTCGGCTATGTTCTCTACAACGGAAAGTGGGATCACGATGTGTCCCGCCTCGAAATCGCGGCCGGATACAAACTGGATCAGTCGCTTCTCTTCAAGGTTGGCTATCAGTTCAACAAGACGTATGGAATGCAGCACGACCCGTTTGACAACGTTCTCTTTCTTCAGACTGTTTTGAGCTTTTGACGGGTGAACACGCGTGGCGTGCGCACGGGCGTGTAAGGATCGCGGTCCGATAATACGATTATGAAATTTCGCAACAAAATATTGCTCGCAATCTGGGGTGTTGTCGTTGGACTCCTCACGATAACGTTTGTATTCCTGAACTACTGGATGCGATCTCAGGTCGAGTCCCATTTTGCCGACGATCTTCGCAGCAACTACTCCATTGTGCGGGAGATTTCCTCCCTCAGGGCCGAACAGGACATCAAATCGTGCAAGATTATCGCAGAATCGCCGCGCCTGAAAGCGATCGCGGATCTTGGAGACAGGAATGCCGCACGGAATACAGCACTCCAGCTTTCCCTCGAGCTGAACAACAGCATCACCAGCGACCTGTTTATCCTCACGAACGCAAAAGGCTATTCTCTGTCGACGCTGATCGACGGGAATCCATCGTCAATTGTCTTGGACAATTTTGAATCGATTCGTCGCGCACGCAAGACGGAAGAAGCGGCTGACCTGTGGGCGATCAACGGCAAAGTGTACCGGGTTGCTTCCGTACCAATGACGGTGGGCACGGATCTCGTGGGAACAT
>DATDNS010000200.1:0-2445 GCA_036518155.1 Bacteroidota bacterium | reverse complement strand
CATCGGCTGAACACCGATCGTATCGACCTCTATCAGTTTCACTGGCCTGATCCCGGCACACCCGTCGAGGATTCGTGGAACACCATGGCGAATTTGCAGAGGGAGGGGAAGGTTCGTTACATTGGCGTGAGCAATTTTTCTGTCGGAGAGCTGGAACGTTGCAGGAGCGTTGCACCCGTCCAATCCCTCCAACCGCCGTACAATATGTTGAACAGAGAGGTTGAAAACGAACTACTTCCTTATTGTTCAAAGCAAGGGATCGGTGTTGTTGCCTACAGTCCGATGGCATCCGGAATGCTGACGGAAAAATTTGATTTTGACAAGCTCGCACCGGACGATTGGCGAAGGAAGAGCCCGAGGTTCAACCCGCAAAGCCGTTCAAAGGTCTCCCGCCTCCTGGAAGAACTGCGGCCTGTTGCCGACCGAAACGGACTGAGTATTGGAGAACTCGCGGTCGCCTGGGTTCTCAGGAATGAGAGCGTCACGGCGGCAATCGTCGGTGCTCGCAAGAGCTGGCAGATTGAAGAAACGGTCGGAGGAGCGGAGGTTGGTCTTTCCGATTCAGATGCGGATGCAATCGGCCGGATTCTTCAAAATCTATAGGCATCGATCCGACCTACAAGAAACACCTCAGTTGTAGAAGTCACAAGCCGGTCTGATGGGATCTCAAACCGGCTTCTTTTTTGTGCGCCCTGTATCCCTGGAAATCAGTACAGTAGAACCTGGAATGTTTTTAAACGACGCAATGTTATACGGTTGTCTGCATTGTCAGTGTTCCGAGTCTTCCACTTCAAAAACCGTTTCGAAGGAGATGAGATCATGGCATCCACGAAAAACCCACAGGATACCAAGCTGAGCGGCGAGGTGTTTTACCCACAGCCCGAGCTTGTCGCCCAGGCAAATGTGCCCGATCCGGAAGCGGCTCGCAAAGAAGCTTCAGAGAATCTTGAATCCTATTGGGCACGCCGTGCGGGTGAGCTGGAATGGTATCAGAAGTGGGACAAGGTGCTTGACGACTCAAACAAACCGTTCTACAAATGGTTCGTGGGGGGCAAAACCAACATCGTCCTGAACGCCATCGATCGCCACGTTCGTACCTGGCGGCGAAACAAACTCGCTTTCATTTGGGAAGGAGAAAAGGGAGAAGTGCGGACGATGTCGTATCACGCACTCGCGCGCGAAGTCTGCAAATTCGCGAACGTTCTCAAAAGCATGGGCGTGACGAAAGGAGACCGTGTGACGATCTACATGCCGAGGATACTTGAGACCGTGGTGGCGATGCTTGCAACGGCAAAGATCGGCGCTGTGCATTCGGTTGTCTACGGAGGCTTTTCTGTCGAAGCGCTGCACGGCCGCATCGAAGACAGCGAGTCAAAGGTGATCATTACGGCCGACGGCGGGAACATGAACGGCAAGATCGTCGAACTGAAGAAGATCGTCGACGAAGCGCTTCGGCGTACGGCAGCGCCTGAAAATGTTATCGTCGTCAGGCACACGGGCAAGGAAGTGAACATGGAACCCGGACGTGATTTCTGGTTTCACGAACTGATGACGCTGCCGCTTACACGGAACAATCAGCGTTGCGAGACTGAAGTCATGGATGCCGAGGATCCGCTCTATATCTTGTACACATCGGGGACTACGGGAAAACCGAAAGCCGTTGTCCACACGCACGGCGGTTACCAGGTCGGCGTCTACTCAACACTCAAGGATGTTTTTGATCTCAAGGAAGAAGACCGCTGGTGGTGCACTGCCGACCCGGGATGGGTAACGGGCCATTCCTACATCGTTTATGCCCCGTTGATTGCCGGTGCGACTTCCGTCATCTATGAAGGCGCACCGACGTTCCCGTACCCCGACCGGTGGTGGGGGATCGTCGAAAAGTACGGCGTCTCGGTTCTCTACACGACACCGACGGCAATTCGCGGACTCATGCGTTTCGGATCCGCCTGGCCGAACCGGCACGATCTTTCGTCATTGCGGCTACTTGGCTCGGTGGGGGAACCGATCAACCCTGAGGCTTGGCGCTGGTTTCACCGATACATCGGCAAGGAACGATGTCCCATTATGGACACGTGGTGGCAGACGGAAACAGGAATGTTTATGATTGCCCCGATGCCTGCCACGCCACTCAAACCCGGATCAGGCACGCGACCGTATCCCGGTGTCGAAGTGGATGTGGTAAATGAGGACGGGAAATCGGTCAAGGCTGGTGAGGAAGGATTTCTCGTCATCAAGAAACCCTGGCCTGCGATGCTGCGGACAATCTACAAAGATCCCGATCGGTACGTTAAGACCTACTGGAGCAAATACCCGGGGATGTACCTGGCAGGCGATTCTGCCCGAAAGGATGAAGACGGCTACTACTGGATTATCGGCCGGGTGGACGATGTCATCAAGGTAAGCGGTTACAGGCTCGGAACCGCCGAACTGGAATCCGCGCTC
>DATDNS010000199.1:0-5775 GCA_036518155.1 Bacteroidota bacterium | reverse complement strand
GGGATGTATATCTACCGGATCATCTACGAGAGCGAGTCAGGCAAACAGTCCTCTGCACGAAAGACGATGTTGGTGGTGAAGTGAGGAAGAAGTAAAAAGGAAAAGGTAGAGGGAAGAGGAAACCAAGAGCCCCCATGCTTGGTAACCACTACAACAATCTAAACGCCAGCCAATACACCAAAGTTTGCACCAATGTCAACGGCACGCCGACACGGGCGAACTCCCAAACCGTTATAATCTGATCCGTCCGTCGAATCCTGTTCAGTGCAGTGCGATGATTTTTCTTCACGAGCTCTATCGCTTGAATTTAGCAGATCCCCCAGTTCACCAAATACACGTGAATCTGTAGGTTGCCGGCCAATCTTCCCAGGAATGAAAACGCATAGAAAATCTTTGGAGGGAAATTTTGTTCATTCTCTTCCTTGCTAGCATTTCCTAAATCACTTACATTCAGCAAGGGCGTCTCGCAACATTTGCTCATCCGGAACAATGCTTTCATTGAAAAACTGCAATGAAGAAGTTTACTCGTTCATCACGTTCCGAAATGAAACCAGCCGCACCAACCGATGCGAAACTGAAGCGAATGCTCGGCGACAGGTTTGCAGAATACCAGAGCCTCCTGAAATTGACCGCACCGTGTCCGCACGAATGGATGTTCTACGGCCCGAAGTACGGTTGGAAAATAAAATTTGTCGGCAAAGAAAAAGTACTCCTGTATTTCACACCGCGGGAGAACTCCTTCAGCGTGGGATTCGCGGTCCGGGATGCGGAACGCGAAGCCCTCATGAATTCGGAATTGCCCTCAGCGACGAAGGAAAAGCTCGGTTCAGCAAAGAGATTTCCCGAGGGATATCCTCTGCTCTTCGGAGTAAGCAGGAAGAGCGACATGTCACCCGTGCGCCTTGTCATCGAGACATTGATGTCGATGCGGTCCTAGCGGAGTAACCACGCACATCCAAGACAGTTGCCGTATGACGCAAAAGTACATAGTTTCGCACGACATGGGAACGAGCTCCGATAAAGCCGTCCTCGTCACGGTGACGGGCGATATCCTTGAGACTGCCAGCCGCCACTATCCGATACAGCACCCGCTTCCGGGCTATGCTGAAGCCGACCCGCGCGACTGGTGGAAAGCCGTCTGCGAAACAACGCGGGACGTTGTCGGGAAATCAGGAGTCAGTCCTGACGATATTGTTGGAATGACTTTCTCCACCCTCACACAGTGTCTAGTTCCCGTGGACAAACAGGGGAATCCACTCCGGCCGGCCATGACGTGGCTCGACGGGCGAAGCGCCGATATCATCAACGAGGTTCTCTGGACTCCTCCGCGGGTCAAGGGGTTCAATATTTTTCGTCTGTTGGAATTTCTTCGAATCACGGGAGGCGCACCCGGACATACGGGAAAAGATCAGATCGGAAAAATCCTCTGGTTACAGCGACACGAGCCGGATGTGTTTGCGAAGACGTACAAGTATCTCGATGCAAAGGACTTTATCATTTTCAAATTGACAGGTGCGATGGTCACGTCCGTTGACCTCGCCGTCATCTGGTGGTTCCTCGATACGCGCAGGAACAAGAACCAATGGTCCCCCTCTCTCTGCAAACTGGCGAACATTACGCCCGACCAACTGGCCGAGGTCAAGGAGAGTGCTGCGATTGTCGGGAATGTGACTCCGGCGGCAGCCGAGCTCACGGGATTGCGGGCAGGAACACCGATCATCAACGGCGGAGGCGATTTGACGGTCGCAGCGCTCGGCTCGGGAGCGATCGGCGACGGAGAACTCCACATTTCGCTCGGGACGAGTGGTTGGGTTGCCGGGCACGTGACAAAGAGGAAGATCGATCTTCCCCACTACACCGGATGCATTGGAAGCACGTACCCCAGCAAGTATTTTCTCGCGATGGCGCACCAGGAGACAGCCGGGATCTGTCTCGAATGGCTGAAGAACAAGGTGCTGTACCACGAAGAGCAATTGAAGTCCGAGGCGCACGTTCGAAACATTTACGAGCTCCTCGACTCGCTGGCCGAACAGGCAGGACCCGGTGCCGGGGGTCTAATTTTCACGCCGTGGATGTACGGGGAACGGAGCCCGCTCGACGACGACACTGTCCGAGCCGGATTGTTCAACATCGGGCTCAACCATTCCCGCGAACACATTATCCGGGCGGTCTTCGAAGGAATTGCATTCAACACGCGCTGGGCGATGGAAACGCTCGAGCATCTCTACCAGCCGGTCCGGGAACTCGGGATTGTGGGAGGCGGCGCGAAAAGCCCTGTCTGGTGTCAGATTATGGCGGATATCACGAACCGGACCATCAACCAGGTGGAGCGGCCGCAGCTCGCAGGCGCCAAAGGAATCGCCTTGCTCGCCAGCATGACTCTTGGCTATATTCCCACCTTCGAGGATATCAAGAAGTATGTAAAGATCGAAAATCGCTTCACGCCGAACCCGGAAAACCGGAAACTGTACGACGAACGATTCCGCGAATTCAAGACGACGTACCGTCAAAATCGAAAAATGTATTCTCGCCTGAACGCTTCCGCCAAAAAACACTAACCGTCGTGGCGACCGATAATCCCGCCGATTATTGTGCCCCCGGCACACACGTCCGAGACGAAATGGTTCGTGTGACACCGCACGTCGAGCTCCGCGTCATTACCTTTTCACCCGCACAACCCTCACCCTACCCCGCCATTCTCTTTGTTGCTGGATGGATATCATTGATGCGGGGATGGAAGAACGTACTTCGGGAAATGACGAAAGATTTCATCGTCTACTATGTCGAGACCCGCGAAAAGATCTCTTCACGCATCGAGGGGAACGCAGAATTCGGCGTGGAAGAAATCGGGAGCGACCTTGTCGCGCTTCTTGAACAGATGAGGGTGGAACAGTACGTTCTCTTCGGCAGCTCGCTCGGAGCAACCGCAATCATCGATTGTTATGGCTCATTGAAACGAAAACCCGCCGGTCTTGTTCTTATTGCGCCGAATGCGGTGTTTCGCGTACCCCGCTCCTGGAAAGCCATCGTCACACTTTTTTACCCGCCCCTCTATGCATTGATTCGTCCTTCGGTGAAATGGTATTTGCGGACATTCCGACTCAACGTGAAAGCAGACGCGGCGCAGTATGAAAAATATTGCGAGGCGTTGGACGCCGCGGATCCGCATAAGCTCAAGAAGGCGGTAACTTCGGTTTGGTCGTACGCAGTGTGGGACAAGCTGAGGTTTATCGACTGTCCGGTTCTCATCGTCAATGCATCAACGGACAAACTGCACGAACCGGACAATACGCAAAATATAGCCGGAGGAATCCGTAACGCCGTCCAGATCGACCTCGCCACAAACTCGCAAACTCACGATAAACCTGTCGTCGACGCGCTCCGATCGTTCTTGGAGAATCTTCAGCAAAACACCTGAAATTTCACCCCTATCCGGGAAGAGAATCACGATGTCTCTTGCTCGGATTCGTGAATTCTCTTACATTCACCCGTCAGAAGACGCGAGCGTTCTACTAGAAGCAATCTCAAAAAACCCAGTTCAAGTCACCACCAACTCGATTCGTGATCTGAAAAGGGCCGAGACACAGATGCTGAAACAAGTTCAGCATGACAAGTTCCAGTTTTGAGACGGACAACAATCATTTGCCGCAATGCCCTAAGGCAGCGGCATATCATTCAAAACCAACAGAAGGAGAGATTCCATGGTAGGACTGCACGCGCTTTGGCTTCCGATCTTGCTCTCGTCGGTTTTTGTATTCATCGTCAGCTCCATTATCCACACGGTCTCACCGTGGCACAAGAACGACTACCCGAAAATGGATAATGAAGACAAGGTGATGGATGCCCTTCGACCCCTTAATATTCCGCCCGGTGACTACATGATACCGAGGCCAAACGACATGAAAGACATGCGATCGGCCCAGTTCATCGAAAAGCTGAAGAAAGGACCTAAAGTGATCTTTACTGTCTTGCCGGGCGGAAATCCCGGGATGGCTAAGAACCTTATCGGGTGGTTCGTGTATTGTGTCGTCGTCGGCGTCTTTGGAGGATATGTTGCCGGGCGAGCATTGCCTGTCGGAGCAGCTTATCTCCAGGTGTTCAGGTTTGTCGGCACCGTTGCCTTTGCCGGATACTCGCTGGCTCTCTGGCAGATGTCGATCTGGTACAGCCGTTCGTGGAGCACAACGATCAAATCGACGATCGATGGTTTGATCTACGCACTCCTCACCGCGGGTACGTTCGGTTGGTTATGGCCGAGATGATTGTTCTTGATGAGACGTCACGTCGTGACGTCTCTACTGTTGCATAAAAACTTCCTTTCTACGTTTAAGGAAATAACAAGGTGGGGAAATACAATTACGTGACAAAACTCGGCATCAGGTTCAAACACCTTGAACTGATCGATATTCCGGCCATTGTTCGCGAGTGCAAGGACACGTGGTACAATGAGACGCTCACGAAAGTCAACGACAGCGTCGTCCGGGTCGGTATTGTCCAGGGCGAGTACCACTGGCACAAACACGACAACGATGACGAATTTTTCTATGTTCTCGAAGGCAAACTGTTCGTCGATCTTAAGGACAGGACGATTGAGCTCAATCCCGGCCAGGGGACAACAATCCCGAGAACAGTTATACACAGAACCCGGGCCCCGCAGAAAACCGTGATGCTGATGGTTGAAACCAGCACGATCCAGCCAACCGGCGACGAACCACCAGCACCATGATTTACGAACCGCGAGAAGAAGCAGCGGGACTCCTATCGTTGTCCTGTGTATCCCCGCAGCTGGTCATACATTTCAATTTGCCGGGATGTCAGGTAACTTCGCGTGTCGATATGTGCTGAAAGATGTTCGAAGCGCAGTCGACCCCGAAGGTTCTCGACCGCGGATGTCAGCGTCCTGAGAGACTCGCGAGTGATGTTCGCTGACGAAAACGCGTTGTCGAGGGAACGCTCTGATTCGATAAGTTCCCTTCCGATTCGCACAGCATTCGCGTGCATGCGGTCGAATGTCGACTGAATGCTCTTTACCTGCTTGTCGCTAAGCTCAAGCTTGTCTTTGAGGTCCAGCACGTGTCGCGGACCGGGATAATGATTCAACTCGGCCGCCATGGCAAGTCCGATTCCCTCCCCGTTCTCCAATCCTTTGACTTCGTCGGGTGAAAGAGCTTTGATCTCACGTTTTTCATCCCCGATATAGTGACTCATCGTTTCGTGAGAAGCATGGTTATGACCTCCGGCGCCTGTTGATTCTTCATTCAACAGACGGGTGAGGTGCTGGATGACCATCTCATGGAGCCGGCGGTTTTCGGCGATCTTGTCGATCAACTTCGACATGAGTGTATGATTCGGAACGATTGCCGCGATGATCGAATCCTGCAGTTCACCATCGTGCAAGAAGCGCGTGACAGTATTTGTTTGGGCGCTGACCATCGTGGAAAGAGTGCAGACTAAAGCGATGAATATCAGTCTCGTTTTCATGGAGTCTCCGTGGTTGGATTGTTGTGATTTGGTGATCGTGCATTTGGAGCGTGCAACGATCAAATGCGGAGAATTCTCAGGACTGAAAGGTCAGGACAAGTTTGAAGTATGTATATGGGGGATAAGACAGCAGATTGCGGGTCTACAGTGCCGTTATTGGGGACGCCGTTCGTGGCGATCGTGCAGGCAATTTTTGCTATTGCGGGTTGCTTCAATGAAATGAGAGCGAGCCCCGCACGGAACTCCAGGACTGGACAAGGTCGGGTAGGAAGGCTGTGATGCTGGCCGAATTCT
>DATDNS010000198.1:0-2075 GCA_036518155.1 Bacteroidota bacterium | reverse complement strand
CGCACTTCGAACCCCCGTTTCTCGAGAATGTACTCGAGGATTTTCAGCCAGGCAGGTTCGTCATCAACGACCAGGATCTGTTTCTTCGATTTTGCCATAGTGCTTCAGACCATACCACAGATTGAAATTGATTCACTTCATTGTCTCAGGGGCCGGCGAATCGAAATCCTTCCTGTCTCCGTCTCTTCACGTTGTCCGCAGATTCACGTGCCGTGAGAATACCGGCCCCAATGATGAATAATATAGGAGAAAGATGAACGCCATTCAATTTTGACAGGAACCATGGTTTCCTGAACGCGTTTTACGAACATCGAGAATCCTCAAAGAGTTCTTCGTCCAACGTCGCAGCGCGCACAAAAGACCTTCGGTTTCAGCAACAAATCGATCCCCGGCTGCCTTTGCATCTTTGCGAGAGCATACTTGAGACCGGTGCTACAAAGAAGAATCGAGCTGTTGGCCGAGCCAGGAACCGAAATCGTGGAGGCTCTCCTCGCTGATCTGGTGCTGGATGGGGTATTCCCGATAGATGAGGGGCGCGGTGGCTTTGGACAGCAGCTGGTTGGCCCTCCGCCCAAACGCGATTGGAATGACGGGATCGTAAACCCCGTGGGCGACGAAAAACGAGGTGTTTGCAAGATTCTCCCATTGGAAATTCAGATGCGTGTTTTCCGGGATGTACCCACTGTGAGCGACGACTGCTTTGATCCGGTCGGGCTTTGTCAGCGCAAGGGCATACGACATCACCGTGCCCATGCTGAATCCGAGGAGAAACGTTCTCCGCGGATCCACCGGGTACTTTGTCTGGACGTCATCGAGAAACCGGGTAAGCCGATCGTAGCTTTCGGAAAATTGAGCGGCATCGGGGGTTCCTACCTCCTGGAGATCATACCAGGTGTAGCCGCCGTACGGAAAGGAGAACGGTGCCCTCGCGGCGATGCAAAACAGCTGAGGTCGAAGATGAGGGACAAGCCCCAACAGGTCTTCTTCGTTGGCACCCCTGCCGTGAAGCAGGATGAGCGTCGGACGAAGTCCCTTCTGTGATTCGTCAAACGGAGCAACCTGATGAATGAGAGAAGTATCAATGAGTTTCATAACAGCCGGATGACTTACGTTGATTTTCATCCAAGATAGAAAAATTGGCAGCCCAATTCAAATCGATGCAAGCCAGTAAGAAGCGTCCAATCCTCATTCGTCGTTGTTCTCGTCAAGGATCACAGAGACGACGCACTACGACGAACGATACATCCACGTCGGGGTGGAAGAAAGGAAAGCCGTAACGTTGCCGTCATTCAGTTAAATCCCGGAAGCGGGGCGGATCTCGTGGAGCTTTGTTTTTGATAAAATCTTGGATAAATTCATCATTGCAGTTTGTGAACCGCATCCCAGCCAATTGGTCGACCTTGACCACGTTCGACACCGAGACGTTACCGATATAAAGGAAGACTCCATGCATCGGCATTTCCTGATCCCGTGTTTTGCCCTGTTCATTGCCGTCACGGCATATTCACAGACGTACAAGAAGAAGGTGGTATCCTACGTGGACAAGGTGCTCGTTCCTTCCCAGGTTCAGCTCTCGGCGGAGCAAACGGGATATATCAGAAACACCGTGGCCAGGACCATTTCGTTCGAGCGATTCAATTATGTGCCCCTTCCCGCATCCGTTGTTGCCTCGTTCGGCGCAGGAGCGTCGACGTTGAGCAGATTCAGTCCCGAGAATGTAAAGCCGATCCTGGACAGCACGCTCGCCCCCCAATTGCTGAAGATTCTCGACATCAACAAGGAACTCCTGAGCAAACAGAATCTTTCAGAAACAGAACGCAACACATTCCTCGCAACAAAAGCAAAAGCTGCGGGATTGTCCGCAAATGAACTGACGGCAATCCTCAACTCGGGCTACTTCTATATCCCCTTTGTCGACAGCTACATCCATACTGTGAAAAAGGATGTGCGCGAAGAGAAGGATGACAAGGGGAAAGTGACGAAGAAAATTCCTTTTACAAAATACACACACGACCTTCAACTCGGGCTTCTTTGGTACAAACTCGATGTTGACGGTTCCAACAACGTCTCGGTAA
>DATDNS010000197.1:0-4054 GCA_036518155.1 Bacteroidota bacterium | reverse complement strand
CGATTGCAGCCATCCGTAAATGTTGCCGCTTCCTCCCGGCCACTCGAAGTTTGGTTCAGAGTATGCGCGGTCACCGTGGAATCCGTAATTGGTCACCTGGGTCCACAAGGCGCCAATCTTGTGACTGAACCCCGTCGGCGCATAGTCCCCCACTTTTTTGAGCTTGGGCTGGGGGCTCCCCTTGGTATCATCTCCCCGTGCCTGGGCGAGCGTGGCAACAAGAATACAAAGGATCGTAAGGGCACTAAGCAGTCTTTTCATGGCTCACCTCAGTATTGGATTTCCAGACCAAGCCGGTAGACCCGGGGAATGCTGTAGGCCGTCGGGTCGTGGTAGGGTCCCGTGGGATCGCCCGTCGTTTCGAACTTGACGATACCGTCGCGTCCGCCGGTGATAAATTCGACATTCTTCCAGTTGAAAACATTCCGGACTTCCGCGAGGAAGGCAATGTCGACGGTGGCAACATTCACGCTTTTGCGGAATCTCAGGTCGACGTTCTTGGTCCACGGCAGACGTCCGTCGTTGCGGAGTGCGAAGAGCGGGAAAACGTCGCGCGTGTTCCGGGTATAGGGGAGGCCGGACTGAACGCGGAAGACGATGTTGAGCTCTGCCTGGCCGATCCACTCATCAACCAGTCCCTCGGAGCGGATCTGGAGACTGCCGTTGAACCGGTGACGTACGTCCCAGTCGAGGGGATCGAGCCGCCGCGGGACAATCTCGTTATTTCCCTTGAACACCGACGACGAGCGACCGTTGGCAAAGGCATAGGCGTAGTTGATCATTCCACCGATCGGCCTGATCCCAAGCGTTTCGAACGTTACTTCGATACCGCGGACGTTGGCGTAATCCATGTTCTCATACGCCTGGTATGTATCCGGCGAGCCGGGAATCACAAAATCGGTTGCGGTGACAAGGTTTGTGATGTCCTTGAAGTATCCGCTGAGTCCCATCCGCAGGAAATCGGAGAAGAGGTGGTCCCATCCGATTTCATACGAAACGGTCTTTTCCGGCAGCAGCCGGGGATTCCCGAGGTCGACGTTCGTCGTGTAACGGAAATTCAGCATGACGTTTTCGTAGAGATACCGGAAATCCGGGCGCTGGAAGAAATGGCCGTAGTAGAAGTGGATTTTGTCCCGCTCGGTGATCGGATGGGAGATGCCGATCCGCGGACTGATCTGCCAGTGTGTCGGCACCGCGTCCGCATTTGTAAGGCCCGTGCCGTCCTTGTGGAGAGGCATGGTTGTCAGATCCGCCGGGTAGAGGACGTTCGACCCCAGACCGTTCGGATCGTAATAGTCGAACCGGATTCCCGCATTGACGATGAACCCGTTCCGAACCTCGATCTTGTCCTGGGCATAGATCGAATACTCATAGAGGTCTTCGGACCAGATATCGAAACGTTGATTGAGAACCGATTCAAATGTCACTTTCTGGATGTCTCCCTTGCTATAATTGAGCTCGCCGCCGACTTTCAGGAGGTTCCAGTTGTTGAACTGGTTCGAATAATCCACGCGCAGGGAGCTGGTGCGGCTTAACTGTTCAAACCACCAACCTTCATCGCCGGTATAGTACCAGTAATCCTCGGTAAAAAGACGGTCGCGGTACCCCGTGGTGGGACTCCCGTTTTGCTGCCAGAGCAGCTCTTCGTTCACGCTGCCGTTCCTGTTCCGGTCGGCCACGTCGCGGACAGTCTCGTGGAAATGGTTGTAAAACTGCGAAATCTTGACATCGAAGAACGAACTGTTGTTGAGTGTTTGCGTCCACGCCAGTCCGATATTGTAACTGTCATTAACGGGGACAGAAATGTGCTTCTGCATGCCCGCGTCGTAAAGATCGCGCACCTGGGTATATGCTGTGGTATCGGTGCCGTTGATGAAGAGACCGCCCTGGGCCTGAGTGGTGGGGGCAGGAAAGTTCTGGGGGTTGCTCACGAAATGATACCGTTCCAGGGTTTTGATTCCGGATTCCGTCACGATGCGTTGAAAGAGGTCGGTCTGGTATCCTTCGCTCAGGGGACCGAACTTCGAATAGCGATGGTAATAGTCGTTCGACGTCGACCACGAACGGAGTCCTGAAAGGGTGATGCGCGTGTCGGCCGAAACGAGGTTGAGCTTCGACTGGTAGGACTCCCGAAAAAAACTCTCGTGGGCGAGGAATCCTTTTGTTTGCAGGCCGGTCTCCGTTGAGCCGGTCAGGGAAATCCTGCCGAGGGGTGTCTCGAACGAAGGGGTCGTCGCGAAGAACTCGTAATCCCTCCAATCGGGCTGGCCTGTCGCGTAATCATTCGGTTTGTACGCGATTTTGCTCCACGGAAAATCCGACGTGCGGACACGGAACTTGCCCGTGAACCGTGACCCGGCATCCCGCGTCACCGTGTTGACCACACCGGACTGTGCGTTGCCGTATTCTGCTTCGAACCCTCCCGTCGAGACCTGCACCTCAGACACACTGTATTCAGGGATATTCGTGGCGAATCCCCCTGTATACCCGGTGTAGCCGTTGACGGCGCTCTTGACCTGCATGCCGTCCACGAGGAAGAGGGCTTCATTGAACCGGCCGCCGCGAAAATGACTGCCGACGACTCCTGCCTGGAGTTGTACGACTTCGCGAAAATCGTCGACCGGGAGCGCCGTGATCATGTCGCCATCGACTGTGTGTTTGGTCGACGTCAGGTCCGCCTGGATCGCCGGCCGTGATGCTGTGACAAGGACGTCGCCGAGCTGAACGGCCGAGGGATTGAGCCGAAAGTCAATGGTCGTCGTCATGTCCACAGTGACTTTGACGTCGCTCACGGACTCCGCCGTATAGCCGATGATCGAGGCGCGAACGACATACGTGCCGACCGGAACATTGAGGATGAAGAAGTTGCCGTCGACATCGGAAATGGCGCCGTAGGAAGTACCGACAATCTGCACGTTCACAGATGGGAGAGGTTCTTTTGTCGAAGAATCGGTTATTCTGCCGGCGATCTTTCCGGTGATTCCGGCAAACGCCGTCTGAGACGCAAGGAGGAGAACAAGGATGAGTCGTTTCATGGCACCCTCAGCGTGAGTTGTTGAGACCGTGAGAGGACGATTTCGAAGTAATGGAGGCCGTACGAGGAACAACGCAACGGGATTCCATCCGCTCAAGCGCCCCGTCATTGTGCGGAGCCCCACACAGGATGTCCCGCCCGGGACATCCTGTGCGTTGAATGCTCCGTGGTCGTGTTCGGAGGCGTTACTTCAGCAGAAGAAGAGATTTTGTCTTGCTGAATTCGCCCGACTTGATACTGTAGAAATAGACTCCGGAAGACAGGGTGGTGGCATTGAAGCTCACCGTGTGCGGTCCGGCGGACTGATGACCATCGACGAGTGTCGCAACCGTTCGCCCGAGCAGGTCCACAACTTTGATCTGAACGTTCCCAGCTTTCGCCAGGGTGTACGGAATAGTCGTCGAAGGATTGAACGGATTCGGATAGTTCTGCTCCAGGGAATATCCTGCCGGGACGTTGTATCCGGGCTTGTCCACGGCCGTGACATTCGTCATCATAAATGCTGCCTTGTTGCCGACGAAGAATCCCGTGGTCCCAATAAACGCTGAGCATTTCAGGTCTGCACCGGAAACCGTCGGCGGGCAGTCGAGAGATGTCCACGTGGTGCCGTCATCCGTCGATTTCCACGCTTTTGGCCAGTTACCCGCGTATCCCGTCGCAATGACTGTGCTTGTCCCGCGAATCCATTTCGCCGCCATCACTTTTGCGCTGTCGTGCGAAATGCCGGGTGCAACGCTGATCGTATCGCTCCACGTTGCGCCGCCATCGGTCGTTTTCACAAGGTAATTTGCGGTCGTTGAAGCGCCCACTTGCCTAATAACGCCCATTCCCGTGTTCGCATCCTTGAAATTGATCGAGCGGAGATAGTAGTCATTCACCTCTCCCCCCGGGAGTGCGATTGGGAAATCTGTCCACGTCACCCCCGCGTCGGTCGATTTGAGGATGAACGGACGCTTGCCGCTTCCGTAATACTCGGCGCACCAGATCGTATTGTTATAGACATCCATCGCCGACCCGTAC
>DATDNS010000196.1:0-6227 GCA_036518155.1 Bacteroidota bacterium | reverse complement strand
AAGACTTCATCAGAACTCATCGAAGGAAGCCGGATGTCGAGGATAACGAGGGTTGGGTTCATTCGCTCGAACAGGGTTACCCCTTCCTCGCCGGTCTTGCACGTAGCCACGCGGAAACCTTCGACCTCCAATCGTATTTGCATGACCGCCAGGAATAGTTCATCGTCATCGATGATGAGAATTGATTTCTGCACGACAGTTCTCTCCTCAGAGACGGTTGACGACCAGGCTTGCAAAAAACAAAAGCCTACTTCATCGCATTCGCGAATCCGGAGGCCTCCAGTAAAGCAACTTTCTGCACGAGTCCCATCCCCCAGGACTCTGATATGTCATTACCCAAAGTTATGTGAGACTTTTGTCAATGTCAATACACCGTGTTCTCATCCCTGGAACAGCAGAAATACCCCCCACCGGCGCTCTCAATTATGACGACCGGGCCTGTAGACGATGAGCTTCCAGGACCACTCGCACCGCCAAACCTGATCGTGTCCTCGTTACACACCTTCATGCACGTTCCCCTCTTCTCCCGAGTTCAATCTCCTCCAAGTTCTGTAAGGACAAAATACACTGCATATCCGATTGATACTTTTCTGTCCCCCTGTTATTCTTGGCCGCGTTGAGCAGGGGGAAGACAGCAGGGAAGGACGCCCAAAGAAACGATCGAATGTGCAGGATGTACACGCGGATGAAAATCATCTATCGGAATATCGGATCATGACGGGTTGGTTAAACCACAATATCGTGCGTTTCCTGCTGATTGTGATGTTCCTGCCCTCTGCGGGATGTAATCAGCCGGCGTCGACACTGGCGTTGGTGATGCTCTCAAAAGGTGCCAACGATACGCTACCCGGCTTCGCGCCCAGGACGGACGAAGCGTCCTCCTGTCCGCACGATACGTTTCCCGTTTCGCGGTACTCGGACATCGTCCAAAAGTATTCGGATCGATACAATGTAGACTGGACATTAGTTGTTGCAGTCATCCGTGAGGAATCGAGCTTTCGCGCGAACGTTGTCAGTCGGAAAGGTGCGTATGGCCTCATGCAGCTTATGCCCCGAACACGGTCGGAGTTGGTCAGAAAACTGGGGTTAAAGGATGCAAGGAATCCACCCGACAACATCAGAGGGGGGATCTTTCAGCTCATGACGCTCTACCGGATTTTCAGGTACGGCACGGCGGATGACCGCATTTCATTGACACTTGCAGCCTACAATGCCGGGTTGGGCCGGGTCCTCGATGCGATGGCAATCGCAGCCTATCTGGGTTACGATCCTCACAGCTGGGGAGGAGTCCGCAGGTCTCTCCCGATGCTCGCCGAACGATACAAGAGCCTTCATCAGTACATCTGGAAGTCCGGAAGACCCACGTTTGGATACATGCGGGATTGCTCGGAGACGGTCCGCTATGTGGAAAAGGTGAAGCAGGACTACAACGATTATGCGCTTACTCTTCGATGACGCAAGTCCGTAAACATTCGGAATACACAACAGCGGTGGACGATACGATGCAATTCCATTTTCAACAATAAGGAGAGGTTATGGGTCAAACTACCCGCAGGCTGGTCAATTTCCTCTATCTCGTCAAACACTCCCGTTTTCGTGAAATTGCCAACAAGATCAAGTTCCGTTTTTGGTCGAATACGTATTCCTTCGGATTACGGCGCGATCTCGAAGCCAGGTTTATACCCCCCAATGCTGCGATTCCAATAATCATTCGTCCTCTGACGACAGAGGATCTGCCCAAAATATTTGACCTCAAAAGACCCGGATTGAGCAAGAACGAGATTCAGGAGCTCGTGTCGAGGCTGGAACATCTTCACGCCGATATCCCGACGTGCTACGTCGCAACAACGGGCGCAGGCGTCCCGACATATATGCAATGGTTGATGGGCTCCGCGGAGAATGCGAAAATCCAGGACCATTTCAACGGAACATTTCCACTGCTCGAAGAGGATGAGGCTTTGCTCGAAAATGCCCTCACACTTCCCGATTTCAGGGGCAAAGGTATCATGGCGGCGGCCATGGCCCGTATCGCAGAACGCGGAAGGGAGATCGGCGCCCGCTACGTGATCACGTTTGTTGAACAACACAACGTCCCATCGCTCAAAGGATGCGCGCGTGCCGGGTTCACACCCTACGTTATCCGCCACGAACGGTGGATGTTCTTTACCCGAAAACTCACGTTTAGTCCACTGCCCGAAGGTGCCTCGTACCCGTTCGATGCCGACAATTTTGCACCGGAAGTCACGCCCCATGTGCTCACAACCCGGTAACCGGAGAGGTACATCGCGTGAAGTACGTGCCCGCCTCGCGGATCGCCGGCATCGTGAAGATTGTCGTACCCGGCACGTGAGTGGCGCCGTTACCGTCAAGCGGCCGGGGTTGCGTGATGCGGCACGGAACGTCCATTGTGACCGTGCGTGAGAAGACTTCGCGTTCCGGATTGGTGCTCCTTACAATTCTGTAATCCAATCCATTAGTACGTGTAGATTCAAAATTACACCCTTCTCAGGATTGTATGTGCTGTCGCGGCTGTATAACATTGATTCAATCAACGTAAAGGTATTCCCATGAGTATGTTAAAAGTCCTCGTCGTCGACCCGGATGCAGCCTCCAGGTCCAGGTCGGTAACATTCCTACAGAAGGACAATGGCGTTAGAATTGTAGGCCAGGCACAGGATGGTCTCGAAGTCTTTCTGCTCACGGAACTTCTGAATCCGGACCTCATTGTCGCGGAAATCTCAATGCCGGGAATGAACGGGTTTGAGCTCGCCACGCGAATGAAGAGGCAATCTCCGCTCATGAGGTTCGTCTTTTTGACGCGCCACGATGAAGAGTCGTACCGGGTGCTTGCAGAAATGTTGCCGGCGGATGGATTCGTCCGCAAATCGGTGATGGAAACAGAATTCCCGGACGTTCTCCGGAGCATTCGAAAACACATGCCGCATAACGCCGTCCGATACGGGTTCAATGCGGGGAACGGGAACGATTCAAAAGCCGGGCATCGTCACCGGCGCGTTGCGACAGGTCATTCCCTGGGAGGTGTTCGATGAATCGGCTGCCGAAATTGTATTTGCTGATCACCGCTCTCCTGACATTCCTGCCGTCGTTGGCTGCGGCCCAGTCAGTTGAGCAACAAAGTCTGGTTGAAACCCTTTCCCGTCGCATCTCGGTGGAAGGGACAGCGGGTATGTTCCTGAACGACAATGACTACGGTTCGTTCGAATCATTCGGTCTCCTTGTCCCTCTTCATACGCCATTGTCTTCGCTCTTCGTAAACAGGTTCGACAGTGATTTGTCAATCGAGATGCGGTTCGGAGCGGGGTCCTGGTATCAGAACGGCAATCTGCAAGCCCCTCTCTCTTTTGAGCTTGTTGAAGCCGGCCTCCGGATACCGTTTGCACCAATTTCAGAAAACCTTGCCCTGACGGTGACCCCCAGCATAGGGTTTCCCTCGGTGAGAAATTACCACACAGGACGGCAGGATGGTGTTTTTACATACGGAGTCGATGCGGGCGTCGACATGAAGTTGACAGACTTTCTTGGCGCTTCTGTTGTTTATTCGACAAGACAATTGCATTCAGAACCATTCTTGTGGTCCAATTCGTATCAGACCCTGAGCTTTGGGATCTCCTTTGCAATCGGCGATGCGATTTCGAGAGTGGACGTAAGTCGTTCTGCTTTCTTGTCCGCGCAGCGTGAGTTAAGTGATGCCCGTGATTCGTTGAAGATCGGTGAGGAAGAAGCGAGAATTGCGGCGGGAACAAACACTCTGCTCCGGCACTATGCCGATATCGGAATTCAGGTCGAACGCTTGACAAAAGAAGTCCGGAACCTGAACTCAGGTTTGGCCGAGGTGAAGCAGAAACCAGGTGTGGAAACGGCCGAAGGAGAACGCGAACGGGAAAACGAAACGTTCAACGTGGTGAAATATGACAAGAACCGTCTTGCAAGGGTGAGAGTCATCCGTATCAACAAGCGGGTGTTCGACAGGGGTGATTTGGTCGAAGAGGACTACCTGAAGAGCATCCTCGCGACCATCAACAATTATGACAATTACGTTTGGGCAGTGGCATACCGCGATTCGCTCACCACCGATGCCGTGGAAGGAAGAATTCTTGCAGAAAAAATTCAGGATTTCTTCACAATCTACAATTCCAATTTTGAGCGCAGGATCTGCCCCATCCACGATGCGAACCTCGCTTCGGAGTTTGAAATCCGTTGTCTCGGTTTGGCAGCCAACTGACGTTTGAGAATATTCCAGCACAGAGCCACGATGCCACGATTCCATTTTGATTCCGCAAGTCGCAGCGATATTGGTCTCAAACGGGAGCTCAACGAGGACAATTGTTTTTCCGCTTCGGAAAGTTCCGGCCAGGGAGAAGGGATTGTGGGTGTCCTCGCCGTCGCGGACGGCATGGGGGGACACGATGCAGGCGATGTGGCGAGCAAAATTACGTGCGAATTTCTCCAGCACCTCTTCACCAGGAAAGGGTACATCGCGTTTTCGCGGGATCTCGGGATCCCGTCTGACGACTACCGGAGCCTCGTGGCGGAAGCACTGCGATCGGTTCACGAGAAGATTGTCGAGCGTGCGCGGTCGTTCAACCTGTACAAGACCATGGGCTGCACCTGCGTCGTCGGTCTCGTGGTCTACAATCAACGTACCGACGCGTCGACGCTCGTCCTCGGCTGGGTGGGCGACAGCAGATGCTACGTGGTGCGGGGAAAGGAAATTCTCCTCGCAACGGAAGACGACAGTTATGTATGGGACCTGTACAAACAGGGGAGAATCTCCTATTCGGAGATGCGGCTCCATCCGAAGCGCAACGTTGTTACGCAGGCACTCGGGACGAACACGACGGTTACGCCGAGAACGAATTTCGTCACGTTAAAGCCGAACGACATTATCCTGGTTTCCACGGACGGATTGCACGGATCGATCACCGATCAGGAAATCAAGACGCTCCTGCAATCCTCTCCCGATGCCAGTACCGCCACACGTCGGCTCGTTGAGTCGGCCAACAATGCGGGAGGGAGGGACAACATTTCCGTTGCTGTCTCCTATTGCCTGAAAGAACCGCGGCACGCTTCGGTCCCTGCTGTGAAGAAGACATCAGTGTTGAAGAAGGCCGTGATGGTTTGTCTTCTGTTCGGGTCGATCGCCATGATATCGCGGCTAAACGTGCAATCCGCCAGTTCGGCAACAAGCAAAGCTGTCCCAACATACAGAGTGAAAATCAATCCCTTGGCCGAGCGGGTCGCGGTGGGTGAGACTGTGCCAATCAACTTTGTCGTCGAACCGTACGACGTTATCAAACAAGACCGGAGGCAGTATTCCATAGCCGCAGCCATTGACATGCAAACCCCGGATACCCTGAACTTTGGGGCGATCCCCGAGGTTCGAACCAATCAATTTGCCCTTCCGGTAAAATTCGCAAGTGCCGCACTTCACACCGTCAGGTTCAGTCTGCTTGGTGCGGGGGGAAACTCTGCACTGAGCACGGACGCAATTGTCGTTATGGCGAATGAAACACCCGGGATGCCCAGGAAGACGGAAACCATCCCCTCGCCAAGAGAGGAGCGTCGCCGCCCCGCTCCGCAACTGTTCACGCTGATCAAGGGACTGGACGGAAAGATCCAGCTCAGACTCACAAGAGAGTTCAACATCGGTCGCGGGGTGGATGTGGCGGTCTCGTCCGAAGGTGAAGAAGATATCGTGACATTGACAAGGGTGAATATCAACGTACCGAAAGCGACGATGGTGAACTACCGGTCGGGCGGTCGTGTCTCTGTGAAGATCATTGGATCGAATCGCACGCTGGTGTCCACGCTCCGGTAAGACAGGGTACAACCTTGCGGAAGAATGTCAAAACATATTCGTTTGACGATGAGTCGATCCTCGGCGAAGGAGGTTTCGCAAGGGTATTTCTTGCGAGGAATGAAGGCGCAGACACCGACGCGGCACTGAAAATCCTGAAGCCTGAGTTCGAGGACAATTCCTACGTCGTCGAATCATTCTTCCGCGATCCGACAGTGATGCGGGCCCTCGACCACAAGAACATCATCAAGATTCTCGATGTTGGCGCTCCTACAGAAAAGCCGTTCTATCTTTCGATGGAATACTGTCAGGGAGGGGACCTCAGAAGGATCCTTCAACGAAAGGGAAAGCTCGCCATCGCATCCGTTCTTGGCTACGCAGTCACTCTTTGTGATGCGCTTGCCTATTG
>DATDNS010000195.1:0-2716 GCA_036518155.1 Bacteroidota bacterium | reverse complement strand
TGAAAAATAAAAATGTACTCATGCTTGAAGACATAAAAACCACCGATCAGTGCGCGGTATCGCCACAATGCGGCTTGTTTCCTCTTTCCGAGCGTCCGTTCAAAATTCTTTACGACGATGCTTTTCAGGGTACATCGTCGTTTCGTGACCTCGTTCATCGCCAGGAAACCCAGCGGGACCCATTCTCCTCGCTGATATTTGTCTCCAATGACGAGTGCCATATACCGGCCTTTATCGAGAACACTGAGTGAGCGGTCGACAACTTTCCCGAACATCGTCAAGAACTGTTTCGTCGTGGGAGCATTCGAAAGATCGTGCGAATCCCTGCTGAATCGTATGATATCGTGGTAGGGCGGATGAAGCACCACGAGCTGGACTGAGCTCACTCCCAATCGCCTGAGTGATTTGTGTACGTCAAGCCTCGTACTGTCGCCGACTTCGATTTCTGCGGTGGTGTCCGAACGAACAGTGTTGTGATTCAATGCGTGTCTGGTTCGTTTTGCCACGGCACGGTTCAATTCGATGCCGAGCGCATTTCGTTTCAGGCGTTGACATTCCAATAATGTCGTTCCGCTTCCCGCGAACGGATCGAAAACCCATTCTCCCTTCTTCGTGTACCGGGTCATAAGTTGATGGGGTATTTGAGGAATGAAGTTGCCCCAATACCAGGCAGAATGCTCTCCGGAGTTATCCCTGCGCGGTAAAATCCACAGGCTGTCTGTCAGCACGTCTTCATACTCTTTCCAGCGGCGAAGGTTCAAATCATTGACTTTTGTAATCTTCTCGGTTGTCAGCGCTTTCTTGAGCCGAGAGAGATAATAGCGGGCGCGTTCCACTGACTGTACGGCGTGAATTTGTTCGAGTTCGCCAACAAGAAACGGCTTTGAGATCAATACCACATTTGAATCCGCAGAACGTTTCCTGTTGCTGGAAGTGGTACGAATGGTGCGTGACAGTCGCCGAACGCCTTTTCGAAGGACGTCCAGGTCGGTGAGCGATTGAAGTCTTTCCACTGCTTTGAGAAGAGGAATCTTCTGAAGCGAAATCGCGTGATTCATGCGTGCAAGGTCGTGCGAGATGAATGGCAGGAAAAGATAGAGAATTCCCTACATGAATGCAACGAAGTGATCCACGCTACACGATCAAGATTCTCCTTGGTTTTTTCAGCGAAAAGCAATAGTTTAGCTTCACCACATCATCCAACCCCGGTCTCATGCTCAATTACATCTGGCTTTCTCTGATTGCCCTCGCGATCGTTGCTGCAGTCGGCAATGATATCAAGGACGAGGTGGAGAATACCTACCGAAACGGAATTCCGATGGATGCGACAGTCCTTGTCAGGAATTCTCCCGGCGAAAACACAATGAGGTACGACGGGGAAATTGTGATCGGAGCTCAGCTGTTTGACCTGTTCTACGGCGTCCAGAGTCAGAAATCTGAAGTCCATCAACCCGTCTCGCTGACCGTCGCTGCGAACGGTGCCGGCTCATTGTACATGCCGATGACTGACGCTAGTCCGGAATTCTGGAAACAGATGTCGCGCTCTGCCACGGCAAGAGACAGACTCACCGGAAAGGTTCTCGCCGCACAGTTCTCTCCGGATCGATCGACTGCCAGGGTGACATTCATCCTTGAATCAATCAAGTTTGTCAAGATCAGGGCAGTTACGCAAGCGGCGCTGGATTTTGCCGGCACGGCAGTGGAAATTTCTATCGGTCTTATCGGCATCATGGCATTATGGCTCGGTCTGATGAAAATTGCGGAGGAGGCAGGGTTTATCGGCATCGTCACCAGGATGCTTGCACCGGTCACCCGGCGATTGTTTCCTGAAGTCCCTCCGGATCATCCGGCTGTTGGGGCTATGATGATGAATATCGCTGCCAATATGCTCGGACTGAACAACGCTGCTACGCCGCTTGGGCTTAAAGCAATGGAGGAACTGAACAAGCTTAACCCGAAGGCAGGCACCGCCACGAATGCAATGGTGACGTTCCTGACGATCAACACAGGTGGTCTGATTCTTATCCCTGCCACTGCTATCGCGGTGAGGGCTGCATCCGGCTCGACAAACCCCGGGATTATTATCGGGACTTCAATCGTCGGAGCATCGTGTGCGACAATTGCAGGGGTTCTTGCCGCGAAACTTCTGCAGCGGCTGCCGCGCTATAAAAAGGATTTGGAGGTCCGCCGTGATTGAATTCCTGCGCGACATGATCAACGTCATATCCGTAATTGCCATTCCGTCGGTGATCATTCTCTTTCTGGGTTGGGGCATATTCAAGAAAGTGAAGGTGTATGAAGTATTCGTTGAAGGGGCGAAGGAAGGTTTCGACACTGCCGTCCGCATTATCCCGTACCTGGTCGCAATGCTTTTCGCAATCGGTGTGTTCCGTGCGAGTGGGGCAATGGACATGCTGACCGCACTGCTTTCACCGGTCGCAAATCTCGTCGGCATGCCCCCGGAGGCAGTGCCGATGGCGTTCTTACGTCCGCTTTCCGGGAGCGGGTCACTTGGGCTGATGACGGAAATCATGAAAACACACGGGCCTGATTCGTTCATCGGCGTGCTCGTGTCGACGATGTACGGTAGTTCCGAGACGACGTTCTACGTGCTTGCAGTGTATTTTGGTGCTGTTCAAATCAAGAACGCCAGGCACGCAGTCCCCGCAGGATTGATCGCTGACTTTTTCGGTATGCTGGGCGCTTTGTTTATTTG
>DATDNS010000194.1:0-4110 GCA_036518155.1 Bacteroidota bacterium | reverse complement strand
GTCTCCATCATCGTGCACTCTCGGTCCCAGAGAGTGACTCTCCGAGCCGGAAATCGTCGAAACCGAATTCTCCCTGACACATTCACTTGTTATCCTTGGTTACAAGACGATTGCCCGAAGCGGCATTCGATTCGAATCTTTGCGCGGGCGTGCACAGATTCGACTGAGGACGTTGTTCGTCACGCTGATTTGGCCATGAAGAAGATTTATTGGACGTCATTCAATTCGAAGATCGGAACAATCTATGTTGCTTCCTCAGACCGGGGAGTGTGCAAAATCAGTATTCCTGCCCAGGGGAAGAAGGATTTCCTTTCGTGGATTCAAAAACGATGCGACGGCGCGGAAATTGCCGAAGTGTCTTCGCGAAACAGGCAGATCATTGACGAGTTGAACAGGTATCTTGACCGCCGGTTGGTCAAATTCCACAGCCGCCTGGATCCAATCGGAACGGACTTCCAAAAAGAGGTCTGGAATCAGCTGCGCAAGATTCGCTATGGCACCACGATCACCTACAAGGATCTGGCAAAGCGTGTGGGGGTCCCGGGTGCATTCCAGACTGTTGGACGAGCGAATGGCGCAAATCCTCTTCCAATCGTTGTCCCGTGCCATCGGGTGATTGGAAGTGACGAGAGTCTTGTAGGCTATGGTGCCGGCATCAAGACGAAAGAATTCCTTCTCCGCCTTGAAGGTGCATTGCTCATTTAGAAAGACTGTACCCTTCAGAAGATTCTCTTCACGCCGCCAGCGGCAGAATTCCTAAAACGTGTCAAGTTCTTTCTTGTCTTCCCTTCGGATTGAAATCGCGAGGTTGTTGCCTGCCTGACAATTTCTCCTTACCATTTTCTAAGTTGGATCGATTGCCACTCACCAGGTCTTAAGCGTTCATGTCATTCCTCAGTCAGTTGAATCCGGTGCAGCAAGAGGCTGTCAAGGCTGCGAACGGACCCGTGATGATTATTGCCGGCGCCGGGAGCGGAAAGACCCGTGTTCTCACGTATCGGATCGCCTGGCTTATCGAATGCGGCGTCCCCCCTCACCAGATTCTCGCTCTGACGTTCACGAACAAAGCGGCGAACGAAATGAAGACGAGAATCGCCGCGCTCGTGGGCAAACACGCGAACGACCTCTGGATGGGCACCTTTCATTCGGTTTTCGCAAGAATTCTCCGCAAAGAGGCAGAACTTCTTGGTTATACCCGCTCGTTCACCATCTATGATTCGGACGACTCCCAGCAGTTGGTGAAGCGCGTCATGGAGCGCTTGAATCTTTCGAAGGATCAATTCAATCCCAATGCCATCCGCGCCCGGATAAGCACGGCAAAAAACCAGCTTATCAGTTCCCGGCAGGCCGAGGAAATGGCCCGTGACCTGTTTGACGAAAAGGCTGCACTCATCTACGGGGAGTATCAAAAGCAGCTGCTGAACAGCAACGCGATGGATTTTGATGATCTTCTTGTCAATCCCATTCATCTGTTTGAACAGAAGCCTGACCGCCTCGAACGGTACCAATATCGGTTCAAGTTCATCCTCGTGGATGAATTCCAGGACACCAACCGTGCGCAATATGTTGTGACGAAGCAGCTCTCCTCACAGCACAAGAATATTTGCGTCGTCGGGGATGACGCACAGAGTATCTACTCGTTCCGGGGAGCGGATATTCAGAACATCCTGAGCTTTTCGAAAGACTTTCCGGATTGTCAGACATTCCGGCTTGAACAAAACTACCGTTCAACGAAGAATATTCTGGCCGCAGCGGACAAACTCATCCACTGCAATCGCGAGCAAATTCATAAGAACCTGTGGACGTCAAATGCAGAGGGGGAGGCGATCACGGTGTTCGAATGTGCCGACGATCGGGATGAGGGACTGGTCGTCGTCGATGCGATTCAGGACGAAATCCGGAACAAGAAGCTCGACCTGAAGGATTTTGCCGTTCTTTACCGGACCAACGCTCAATCGCGATCGCTGGAAGATGCTCTTCGCAGGAACGGAATGCCTTACACGATCGTCGGCGGAATACGTTTTTACGAGCGTAAGGAAATCAAGGATGTTCTCGCGTATTTGCGGCTCATGGTCAACCCGAAAGACGAAGAAAGTCTGCAACGGATCATCAATTACCCGCCCCGCGGCATTGGCGAAACATCGTTGACTCGTGTGCAGTCGTTCGCCAGAGTAAACGGGATCGGCCTCTTCGAAGCGTTGGGAAGGCTGGAGAAGATATCGGACCTGCCCGACCGGGGGAAAAGATCGTTGTCCGACTTTGTGCAGTTCATACAGAAACACAATGCCGTTCGCGAAACGATGACACTCAGCGAGTTCTCGCGGTCGCTCGTCGACGAACTCGGAATACTGAGGATGTTCAAGGAGGAACGCACACCCGAATCGATGAGTCGTTGGGAAAACGTGCAGGAACTCCTTTCGGCGATCTCCGAATTCGCAGACAACCGCGAAGACGCAACCCTTGAGGATTTTCTGCAGGAAGTGTCCCTTGTGTCCGACATCGATTCCTATGAAGGCACGCGGAACGTGGTGACGCTCATGACGCTCCATTCGTCAAAAGGACTCGAATTCCCGGTCGTGTGTATTACCGGAATAGAAGAGGGATTGCTGCCGTTTTATTCGAGCGCTATCGAACCGCGTGATCTGGAAGAAGAACGTCGCCTTTTCTACGTCGGCATCACACGGGCGCAGACAAAGCTTGTCTTGACCTACGCGCGATTACGATATCGCTTCGGCGAACCTGCCTACCTTGGCCAGTCAAGATTTCTGTCCGAAATAGGGTCGGAACACATCGAAAAGAATCAGAGCCGATCGATACTGGAACCCGCGGTTAACCGTGGAAATGGCGCACGTCGTACGCTCGTGCGTCCCGTCATCCCCCAGGCTTCGAACGATGAGCAATACCATAAAGACTTCCTCCCTGATTATGAATCGGACTCTCAGGATGGGGCGGAAATACGACAGGGGGCACTGGTAACGCACGAAATGTTCGGCAGGGGGAAGATTCTTGCGATCAGTGGAAAAGGGGATTCGCGAAAAGCCGTGGTGCAATTTGACGGATTTGGAACCAAAAGCCTCATGATCAAGTACGCGCGCCTCCGGCCCGGCTGATCAGTCTGACCAGCGCGCAGAACTGACCACGACAATGTTCTGCCAATACTCTCTGTGGATGTAGTGCGTGATGAGAGTGTTGAATTCGGGCACTTTCATCGCCGGAACAATGATATAAAGCTTCATCTTCCTGCCTGTTCTGCTGCTTTCCTGATCCAAGAACACATTGTATTGCGTCAGTGCGTGGTCTGTTTCCAGATCGTTTGCACCAGTCTTCGCTTCTCCGAGAACATAGTATTTGTTCCTGGGGTCATAGGCATAGACATCCGGAGCTTTGTCCAGTTGATCTCCATAGCCGTCATTGAACAGTTCCCGGGGAGGCTGAAACTCATCGCGTCCTTCAGCTTCGGAAACGGAAAACCCCTGGCGCTGGAATACCTCAACGAGCTCGTCAATAAGTGATTGGTGCTTTTCTAAATCCTCGGGGGATCTCACGGCGGAATCAGGTCTGCGAAATGGGAGTGCGCTCTCGAATCTGTCCTACGGAGAAGGAACCTCTGTCCCGTACAGTACTTTTTGGTAGTACCGTTCGTACATCGACACAATCTTGTCCTGGTTGAACTCGATCGCCCGGGTTCGGGCTGCCTCGGAAAATGCCTTGTGCTTATTGGCGTTGGTAAGCAGGTCGACCGCGTATCTCGCCATGCGCTCGATATCACCGATTTCCGCAATGTAGCCGGTTTGGTTATGAATGTTCAGTTCGGGTAATCCTCCGACGCTGGTGGAGATCACGGGCACTCCGCACGCCATTGCTTCGAGGGCTGATAGTCCGAAACTCTCTGACTGACTCGGCATGAGGAAAAGGTCCGCAGCAGACAGCAGATCGACAATTTCTGCCTGTTTCCCCAGGAATTTGACGTCCTCGTGGATGTCTAACTCACGGCAAAGCATCTCGCACAACGACCGGTCAGGACCATCGCCGATCAGGATGAGTTTGCTCGGGATTCGCTTATGCACTTCACTGAATATCCGAATCACATCCTGGACTCTCTTCACGGCC
>DATDNS010000193.1:0-8793 GCA_036518155.1 Bacteroidota bacterium | reverse complement strand
CCAGAACAGTTCGTAGTATCCGTACGAGTTCGAAGGATTTAGTGTCACCGACTTTCGCAGGTAAACTTCGGACATCGCCAGCGATCCTGAAAAATCGGCCCCAAATACGACGTTGGCGATCAATCGCTCAAACCAACTGATGTGCGAGGCGTCGCGCTGAAATATTCCCAGGATGACATAAGCGAGCGCAAAACCGGAGTCGATTTCGATTGCGCGATTTGCCTCTCGTAACACGCTCTTCGCAGTATTAATCTTCTCTTTGGTTCCGAGGAACGGGATAAGACTCCCTTCGCTCAGCGCATGCCAGAAATGGGATTCTGCACGCAACGGATAGTACTTGGTGAGCGAGTCAGCATAGCCCAATGAGATCCTGTACATAGACTCCGAGGAAGTATCTTTGTGAAGCTTGAGTCTTCCCATATCATTGTAGATGCTCACGAGCCGCTCGAGTGTTGCGAAGCTGTCCGGCGCCAGTGAATAGGCCCTTTGATATTCATCAAGGGCCCGCTCGTTGTCGCATGCACGGTAGAATTGGTCCCCCTTTGCGAGGTGAGGAAGGTACGTATCACGAACATACGGGCCGTCTCCACCCGGGCGGGCTGCCAGCAAAAAGAGAAATGCAACCGCAATTCTCATGATTTTGCCGGGTAGTCAATATGTTCGAATGCGGTCACATTTTAACCTTGTCAGAATTTTCGGAGAATGCAAGGGAATTGAGGGATTAATACTTTTTATCACTGCGTTTCGCCGCCCTCCTTTCCTTGTGCCATTCCCAAACATCATCACGACAGGACTGGTTCAGACGTTACGAAATTGTTAATTCTTGTTCCGCTGCTCAACAATGTTGATAGAATTCGAACCTTCTGCTATATTGGTGAATAACACTCCGGTTCGCCAGTCATGCCGAAGAAGATTCTCGTCGTCGACGATGAGAAAGATATCGTCGAAATGCTGAAATACAATTTACAGAAAGAGGGCTACAAGGTTCTGACTGCGCACAACGGGAAGGAAGCTCTCGAGCGAGCGCAGCAAATCCCCGATTTGATCCTCCTCGACATCATGATGCCGGTGATGGACGGCCTGCAAACACTCAAAGCGCTGAAACAAAAGAAAGAAACCGAAGCAATCCCCGTTCTCTTTCTCACTGCGAAGGGGGCGGAGACGGACGAGATTGTGGGGCTGGAAATTGGCGCGGAAGATTACATTGTCAAGCCGATCAGCATCGGAAAAATCCTTGCACGCATTCGTGCGGCGTTCCGACGGGGCGCACAGAAAGCAACAGCACCTCAGGCGCAGGAGGTACTGACCATTGATGATCTCGAAATCAACGTACCAAACTATTCGGCCTCGGTTGCAAAACGCGATATCTCGTTCCCCAAAAAGGAATTTGAAACTCTGGTATATCTCATAAAGAACCGAGGACGGGTGATCACCCGCCAGTCGCTCCTGGACGCAATATGGGGAGAGAATGTGTATGTCGTTGACCGTACCGTGGACGTGCACATCAGGAAGATCCGGGAAAAACTCGGGAAGTACGGCGCGTACATCGAAACCGTCAAAGGTGTCGGCTATCGATTCAGAGAATAATCATTGAGTACGATTCGGTCAAAAATTACAGCGACGTACGTTCTGCTCGCACTTCTGATCACCGTGGGCGTGAGCGTCATTCTCAGTTGGAAACTCGATTCGTACGTAAAAGAACAGTTGGTGCAGGATCTCGGCCGCCAGGCTGACTGGGTTCTCTTCTCTCTCGACCGGGATACATCCCTCACGCTCGAAGCTATTGACGCGCACATCCGGCACATCGCCGGCCTGGAAAACCTCCGCATTACGATCATCGCCGATGACGGCCGGCTCATCGACGACTCCGATGTTCCTTTCGATCGAATACCCTCCGTTGAGAACCATCTTCAGCGCCCGGAAGTGCAACAGGCGTTTTCCAATCCGACCGGATCCAACATCAGGCACAGCGCCACCGTCGGAAGGGATTTCCTCTATGTTGCCAGGAGGGTCACCCTCCCCCCTTCAACCGGCCCATTCAAAACGATGGCGTTCATTCGACTGAGCATGCCGCTTGAAGAGGTCCAGGACAGAATCAACAGCCTCCGCGCGATTATCGGCATCGCAGCAATCATCGTGCTCGGCGTCGTTGTAGGGGTAAGCCTTTTCGTTTCGCGGAGAATCAGCCAGCCCATGATGCAGATAGCGCGGGACGTTGAACGCATACGCGCGGGCGATCTCGGGACCCACCTCGAAGCAAAAGCCCGCGACGAGATCGGCGTCGTAGCCCGTGCGATCAACGAACTGGTCGACAAACTGAATGCCGATATTGTCCAGCTCAGAAAACTCGGCGCCGTGCGCAGTGAGTTTCTCGGGAACGTCTCGCACGAGCTCAGGACACCAATTTTTGCCATCCAGGGATTTATCGAGACTCTTCTCAACGGAGCGGTCGACGACCCGTCGGTGAACAGGAGTTTCCTGGAAAAAGCAAAGGCGAACGCGGACCGGCTGAACGCGCTACTCGAGGACCTCATTAACATCTCACAGATTGAATCGGGTGAGATGAAAATGAGCTTCCGCTACTTCAACATCAACGAATTTCTCGAGACGGTCACAAAAGATTTTCAGGAAGTTGGGGCGCGCAGGAACATTGTCGTTTCGGCGGCACTCACGACGTCCGGTGACGTTGAAGTCCTCGGTGACCGTGACCGGCTGCGGCAGGCTTTGAACAATCTTGTCGACAACGGCATTAAGTACAATACTACCGGTGGTCGTGTCGTCATAGCGGACGAAGAAAACAACGGAAGTATCCGGATCAGCGTGAGCGACTCGGGGGTCGGCATTCCGGCCGAGCATCTTCCCAGGATCTTTGAACGATTCTATCGCGTCGACAAGGACCGGTCACGAGAAGTTGGTGGCACCGGACTAGGTCTCGCAATCGTCAAACATATCGTCGAAGCACACGGCAGCATCGTCCAGGTACAGAGTGAAGTCAGCAAAGGAAGCACCTTCAGTTTTCTGCTCAAGAAGTAGAACTCCCGCGCTTCAATCATCCAATCCGCCAAAGTCTTCCAATGGTTGTCTTTCAGAGCGTGGAGGGCAAGAAAAGAAGGGCTCAGGAATCTCTATCCCTGAGCTTGAACCAATCACACCGTCAGATGGAGTCTTCTATTCGCCGTCATCTTCCTCGCCGGGCGGACCTGAAAAGATCGAATAGCGAGGAGGAGGCATGGGCGTACCTTTGATCGACCGCCAGATGATTTCGTTGAAGAGTTCGTCAGGTACGGCATCTTCGCGCGTGAGATTGAAAGATTTCATCAGGTTTTGACCGTAGTCCCCCTCTTTGTTGGTCCTGTTGAGGTCGTACCGTGCGGAATCGGCCACATAAGGAGTCAGCGTGGGCGTAGAAGTGAACGCCAACGCCATCGGCGTCGCAGCGGCGTCATACTGACTCATCGGAGGCAATCCGAGGATCAACTCCATCGTGCGAAGCATCGAGGACCCGGAATACTGGGAATGGTCAACGAATTGCCGTTTGGTGTACGGGCTGATGACAAGGGCAACAGACCGGTGGGCATCGATATGGTCAGGACCGTTCTGCGCATCGTCTTCAATCACGAAGATCGCAGACTCGACCCAGAATTTGCTGTGTGAAATACGTTCGACAAACAATCCGAGTGCGAAGTCGTTCTGTGCGACGTAGGCCTTGGGAGAAAGTTTTCCTCTGGCGGTCCCTGCCGTGTGGTCGTTCGGCAAATGAAAGATGTTGAACCGGGGCAGATCTCCACTCTTCTCGTACTCTGTGAATTCTTTGTCCCACGCCTTGAATCTGTCGACATCCGAATAGTCGAGATCCCAACCTCTGTACGACGGCGAGAAATGTCCCACGAGAGACATCGAGCTTGGGGTGCCCGGGTCGCCAACCTTCCGGGCTGATTCGATGAATTCTCCGTAGCTCCGGTACGTCACATCTTGCCGTGCGCACTGATCCCAGATGAATCCCGCTTTCGGATGTCCCGTCTGCTGTTGGCCTTCGAAGTCGTATGTGCCACCCCGGCCGCCGTAAAAGGCAGGCCAGACTTTTTCGATGTAGTCTGTGGCATATGCCGCCGTGGCCCAGTTGTGTCCGTCGGCGCTGACTTCCGCATCGACGTAGAAATTGTCAAAGAGTACGAACTCGCGGGCCAGTTTGTGGATGTTCGGAGAAATGCTGTCGCCGAAAATACAAAGTGACGAATCTCCGTTCCCTTCCTTCATGTCGCCCAGCACCTGGTCGTACGTCCGGTTTTCCTTGACGAAATAGAAAACGTATTTGATCGGTGACGCTGCCCCCACCCTGTGAGGGATGGGCCCTCCGTTCTCTATCGCTGCCTCCTTTTTCTGTATTGGATTGTACGGAGTGTTTTCATAAACCTGCTTTGTGTACTCTGCCAACGCTTGGGGGCCGGGAAATTTAAAAATCGAAAGCGATCCCTTGAATAGCCCGCCAATGTATTCCCCCGAAGGATTCGGCAGTGAGCGCCCTCCCTTTCCGTTGAGCACAAGCACGTTGCCATTCTTGAGGGACAGAACTTTCGTCGGATACCATCCGACCGGGATGAATCCGACCGGTCTCGGGTGCCGGGGATTCTGCCATTTCATCACCGTGATTGAATTATTATCAGCGTTGGCCGCGAGAAGATACCTGCTGTTGGCGGTCATCGTGACAGAGTTCGTCGTCGACCCTTCCGGCGAATCGGGATGGATCGAAGTCGAAACGTGTCCGATGGTTCTTTTTGATTTCAGATCAATGACACTGACAGTGTTGTCATTTGCATTCGCAACGTAAGCATAGTGGGAATTGGCTGAAAGCGAGATCTCATTCGGATGGTCGCCAACTTTGAAATCGTTGAGCTTGTTCGTTCCGTCAAATTCGTGGATTGTGCCCGAACTCCATATGGAAACGAGGAGAATTCCGCCTTTGGCATACGTGCACGAATACGGCATCCCGGATAATTTTGTCTTCATCTGTTTCTTCGATTTCAAATCCACGTAACGAAGCGTGCTGTCATTCCGGAAGACAATGGCGAGTCTGTCTTTCGCGACATCCAGGCCAGCCGCGCCGCCGTCATAGTCCGGCTTTGGAAGTTCGAATCTGATTGTGTCAGCCGCAGCCAGTTTTCCATCCTTCAGATCGAATGCGTAGACGCAATTCTGATACCCCCCGGAGACAAACAGTCTCGCTCCGGAGAATCGTATTCCCTGCCAGCTGTCTTCCAGTTTGACGATATCAACGACTTTTTTCGAATCAAGATCGATCAGTCGCACATCCGCACCCGATTGACCGCCGTCAAGGACAGCCAGGTAGTGCTGGTCATCGGAGAGAGCCGCATTCATCGGAAAATCGCCGAGCTCGATTTGCTCACCGGCCGGTGACAGCCACCAGCCATTGGGCAACAGAACGCGGTTGTCCCTGGCACCAGGAAGCTGGCAAAATGCGAGACAAGGTAGGAGCATCAGAAGGAATTTGTAGAGCATCGCTGTTCTCCGGGTGATTTGAAATCGAACGTTGTCCAAGTGTTTACGCTGTTCGCTCAAATGACAATATTGTGACTTTTTTGGACGGACACAATTCTTGGTAGATAAATTCCACCTACACGTAGTTCATTGCCGACTGATCCAAAAACATCCAAAAGCACGCGCTGCTTCCACTTTCGTTGAATTTGCATAGGGATCGCTCGTTCCTTTGAAAAATTCTTCTGGCCGATTCTCAGGGTCCTTGTTGGGCCACGTCGGGGCATTCTCCTTGTTGCTCGCTTTCTTTCATTTTTGTTTCATCTTTTTTTTGTAGAATAGCAGACAAGAAAATGCGCATTCTCATTATCGATGACGATCGAAAAGTCTCTTCATCGATCGCGAAACATCTCAGGTCACACGGCCTGGCTGTCGATACAGCGCAGGACGGAGTCAAAGGCGAGGAACTTGCGATCGTCAACGATTACGATGTCATTCTCCTGGACATCCTTATGCCTTTACAGGATGGGTGGACAACGTGTAAGAAGATCCGCATCGCACGAGTAACGACCCCCATCCTCATGCTTACCGCTCTTGATGACGTCGAGGACAAGATCAAAGGTCTCGATAGTGGTGCGGACGATTATCTTCCAAAACCGTTTCATATTGGTGAGCTGCTTGCGCGGATTCGTTCTCTCGCACGCAGGCGAACTGAAATACGAACAAGTTCGATAGAGCGGTTCGGCGTCCTTCTCGACATTGCCCGACACAAGGTTTTCCGACGGAAGAGAGAAATCTCTCTTTCGACAAAAGAATTCGCCCTCCTTGAACTCCTCATGATGAATGGGGGTAAGATCGTGACACGTGAGAATATCATCGAACACGTTTGGGATATGAATTTCGATCCTCGAAGCAATGTCATCGAATCGTTCATCCGACTTCTTCGGAAAAAGGTCGATCGTGGGTTCAGCAAGAAGCTTATCCATACGGTCCGCGGTTCCGGCTACATATTTTCCGACAGAATACCATGATGAACAAGGTCCGCCATTTCGAATGACCATTAGGACAAGAATCATCATTGCTGTCGTGTTCCTGGTATCCTTGATCCTCGTAGGATTTGGGACACTGTTGTACTACGATGTTGTGGACACGCAGCTTGCGCGCCTCGATGCCAGACTTGAAAGCCACGGTGAAAAAGTCTCAGCGGAGCTTGAGGAAAACAGCAGGGAACCGACGTTTCCGGATATCCCGTCCCTTCTCGAACTTCGAACGGAAGGACTGCCGCAACCAGCAATGAAACTTCTCGATTCCTCTGAGAACATCATCTACGCTGATAGTATTGTCCGGAATCTTCCCAGTCACGAATGGAGCGAAATCACTACAACTCGGGGAATCTGGGAAACGATCGAGTGTTCGGGGCGACCGAACAGAGCATACTGGATGCCTGTGGAAATCGATGATCATTTTCGGTACGCACTGCAGATCGTCGTGTCGCTGGATGAGCTTACAGCCAACGCATCACGCCTCCGATTACAGATCGCGATTGCCATTCCTTTGTTGCTTCTGGTTGCTGCATTCTCAATATATGGCATCATCCAGTCAGCGTTCAAACCAATTACGGCGATGATTGAGACGGCGGAACACACATCGGCCAGCGACCTTTCCAAGCGCATCATCCTGGGAACTACGCAGGACGAGGTCCACGCTCTTGGTTCGGCCTTGAATATTATGATGACAAGGATCGAATCAGCGTTTGGCGCTCAGAAACAATTCATTGCGGATGCCTCCCACGAAATTCGTACTCCGCTGACGATTATCCAATCAGAATTGGAATTTGCCGGGCAACGCATGCACGACGCGACGTCCAGAAAGAGCCTCCGCATTGCCCTGGCCGAAGTCGAGCATCTTAGGAAACTCTCCAATGACCTCTTACTAATAGCGAAGTTGGATTCATCGCAGGCCAAATTGAACCTGGAGCGGGTTGACCTCACCCATATCGTCCTCGACTGCGTGCGGCGCATGAAACCTATGGCGCGGAAGCGATCCGTCTCCCTTGTCCTTGCGGAATCGCCTCAGATCTACCATGTTGTCGACAATGAAAAGATCCGCAGTGTGGTGCTCAACCTCCTGGATAACGCAATCAAGTATTCGGGACCGAAGAGCACCGTCCGCATTGTGATCGGACGCAAGGACCGTTTCTCAACCATCGTCGTTGAAGACAATGGTTCAGGAATCCTTGCCGACGAACTACCTCACATTTTTGACCGCTTCCATCAGGGGCCGTCGGCGAGGGCAGAACATAACGGCAATGGACTCGGTCTGTCAATTGCGGAGAAAATCATCGAGCTGCACGGTGGAACAATCAACGTTCAAAGCCGGAAAGGACAAGGCTCCACATTCACCATTAGCCTTCCTCTTTGATCGGGAACCAGCAGCACTCCGCGACACCTCAGTTTTCACTTTCATTTCATATTTCTCTGGTATCTTGGTAAGCACAAATTCGCCCAGACTTCGCTCCGATACTTCATTCACCATTCATATCAGGAGAAAAATTCGTATGACATCACACCTCAAACCTTCAATTCTGGTTCTTCTCTTCACCGTATTCGCGTGCGCCTATTCGCAGGAACAAGCGATCAACAAAACCAAAGTCCCTAGGGTAATCCTGAAGGCATTTCAAAAGTCATATCCAAAGGCGACCGCAAAAGCTTTCAAAACAGAGACGGAAAGCGGTAAGAAATACTTCGAAATAGAAAGCAGGGAAGGGAAGATTTCTCGTGATCTGCTCTATTCAGAAGACGGTACTGTGATCGAGATCGAAGAATCGATAACAACAGAGCAATTGCCAGATTCTGTGAAAAACGCCGTAGAGAAGGACTTCCCTTCGGGACAAATTGTGAAATCAGAGAAGACTACCCGCGGTTCTGACACTTCTTATGAATTCATAATTAGAGTCGGCAAGAAGAGATACGAGGCAGTGTATTCCCAAATGGGAAATCAGGCAAGAAAGGAAGAAATCAAATCAAAGGGAGATAACGAAGACAACGAGGAGGATGAGGACTGAAATGTGCGGCAACTTTCGAAGGTCGTTTACGTTGTTTCAATTGCCTGACCTTTTGAGTAATTTTCCACTACCGTTCAATTCATCAATCAGAGGAGGGATCCATGCGGAGACTACATTTTGCTGCTGTTCTTTTAACCTTCATTTCTCTTTCCATCCTCGCCCAGGGGACGTCAGGCTATCACGTTGCGAAAAAAGTCGTGATTGGTGAAGAAGGCGGATGGGACTACCTCCTCGCA
>DATDNS010000192.1:0-2036 GCA_036518155.1 Bacteroidota bacterium | reverse complement strand
CGGTGCAACTCATGAGCCGGAACAAACCCTCGCTGATCGTGTGTGATGTCAACCTCAGCTCGCCGGAAATCAGCGGTTTTACGTTTTGTGAACGGCTGAAGGAAGGTTCATACGGAGAGTCGCTCAAGGATACGCCCTTTGTTATCATGAGCGCGGTGGCTGACGACTTTTTCATCAAGGCAGCCAGGCAGCTCGGCTCGAAGGCTTACTTGCCAAAACCGTTTACGCGGGAAAAACTTGAAACGGTGGTCAGGAGTGCGCTCGCGTGAATCATCGCGACAGACGGGCTCGTGTTCAGGAAGAGAGGACTTCCTGCAACGTCCCCAGGAGCGCTTCAGCGGTGTAGGGTTTTTCCAGGAACGCTTCGACGCGTAATCCTGCAACTTCAATCTTGCTCTTGTGTTCTGCCAGTCCGCTGGCGGCGATGATTTTCGCATTCGACTCGATACGCCGTAGAGCTTTGATCGTTGATGACCCGTCCATAACGGGCATACTCATGTCTGTGATCACCGCTCTCACTTCCCCCCTGTTTTTCGCGAAGAGGGCAATGGCCTGGGTTCCATCGCACGCACGCAGTGTCTTATACCCGAATTTTTCGAGCGTTGCCGTCGTGATTTCGAGCACGGAAGGTTCATCATCGACCACAAGAATCGTTTCACCGTTCCCGTTTGAGAAGACGCGGCCCGCACGCTCTTGTTCGCGCATGACCGCATTCTGATGAGCCGGCAAATAGACATTGAACCGCGTTCCCTTGCCCACTTCTGAATAGACGTTCACGAATCCGTTGTGATTCTTGACAATGGCGTGCACGGTCGAAAGCCCAAGCCCGGTCCCCTTCCCCGGTTCCTTCGTTGTGTAGAACGGCTCGAAGATTTTATGGATGATTTCACCCGGAATGCCCGAGCCTGTGTCGGAAACCTGGAGGAGAACGTATGGCCCCGGTTTTGCATCGACGTGCAGGTGCGCATAGTGTTCATCAAGGAAAACATTCTTTGCCCCCATCGTCAGCGTCCCGCCGTTCGGCATCGCGTCCCGCGCATTGACACACAGGTTCAGGAGGATCTGGTGCAATTGCGTCGCGTCGCCCGACACCATCCACACGTCGTCGGGCAGTGAGGTCTGCATCCTGATCGATTTCGGAAACGTCTCAACGGCAACCTTCGCCATTTCCTTCAGGAGATGTTTCAGTTGGACTTCCGTGCGTTCACCCGTAACGCGGCGACCGATCGTGAGGACCTGCTTGACAATTTCCGCCCCGCGCCTGGCGCTTGTGCCGATCATGTCAAACATCTTGCGTGCTTCGTTGTTTGTTTCCTTCCCTTTGAGAAACTCGATACCCACGATGATCGGGGTCAGCACGTTGTTGATGTCGTGCGCGATGCCGCCGGCGAGCAGTCCGATCGATTCGAGTTTCTGCGACTGCATGAGTTGCTGTTCCAGTTGTTGCCGTTCCGTGACGTCCCGCATGATTCCGCGGTAGGCGACGATACTCCCCCGGCTGTTGCGCACAGCGTTGGCGGTTACCGTGACCGTGAGTTTTTTCCCGTCCTTGCGGACGAGTGTGATGCGAAAGTCCCTGACGAACCCGTTTGTATCAAGGGCGTGGTGGTATGCCTCCTTTTCGCCAAGGTCAAGGATAACCCCCTGAAATAGATTCACGTCAAGGAGTTCCTTCTTCGATGCATAGCCCAGCAAGTCCACGCCTGCAGGGTTGATGTCGAGCAGCGTCCCTGTGAGTGTACACATAAAAATGACATCGCGGGACTCCTCGAAGAGCGTCCGGTATTTTTCTTCGCTCGTTCGCAATTCTTCTTCCGCACGCTGTTCCATCGTACGGTCGCGCGAGATCCCCATGTACCCGATGACTTCCCCGTTGGCATCCTTCAACAGCGAAGCGGACAACAACGACGGGAACAATTCTCCGTTTTTGCGACGGTTCACGACCTCCCGCACATACGCTCCGCGGACAAGTGTCGCACGATGGACCTCGTTCGAGTCGTCAACCGTCCCGTAGAGGATGCTCACGTCGCGGCCGA
>DATDNS010000191.1:0-3133 GCA_036518155.1 Bacteroidota bacterium | reverse complement strand
GCAACTCCGGGATTCAGCGATTTAAGTTCGTGCAGGAGTTGACCGCCGTCGAGTCCGGGTATATCCAGGTCCGTAATCACCAGGGCGACATCATCGATGTGCTTACGATATTGTTCCAACGCATCGATTCCGTTTTTCATGCCGATGACTTGATAGCCGTGGTCCTGAAGCATCGCCTGAAGCATCGTCAGCAGAGACTCCTCGTCTTCGACAACAAGCAGAGTCTCGTGGCCGCCACGGATTTCTCCGCTGACCTGCTTGCGAACTTGACCCTCTCTTCCCGGGTCGTGCGCTGTTGGTATATAAAGCGTGAATGAAGTTCCTTTCCCGGGACTGCTTTGGACATCGACAAATCCGTTCATTGACTGGACGACACCGTAGACAACGGCAAGTCCCAGGCCGGTCCCTTTTCCTTTCTCCTTTGTGGTAAAAAACGGCTCGAAAATCCTGCTCTTTGTGGCTTCGTCCATACCGGTCCCCGTATCGGTTATGCTGACACCGACGTACTCATCAGATGCAGCATTCAAATGCGATGTTCTCACTTTGGCCGCAGGAACCAGAAACGTGCTGATTTCAATTCTGGAATCTGCTCTCCCCATCTTCTGCGCTTCGAGAACGGCATCCCGCGCGTTGACGCAGAGATTCAATACGGCCTGGTACAGCTGACCCGAATCGATCAGGACTCGGGGCATTTGCGATGCAAGGTTGAACCGCAACTCGATGGTTTTGGGAAATGTCTCGACAATCATTTTCCGGATCTCGCCAATACTCTCATTGACATCGACCGGGGAAAGACTTACTTCAGTTTTTCTGGCAAACGTCAGGATCTGGCGGACGAGCCCCGCTCCGCGCTGGACCGCATTGATAATGATATCAAGGCCGGAGACAAGATCCTCCGGTTTTGGTACTTTGTGACGGAACAATGTGGCATAGGCCAGGATGATTCCCAGGATGTTGTTGAAATCGTGGGCGATGCCGCCGGCGAGTCGACCGATGCTCTCCATCTTCTGGGCCTGGTTCACCTGCTCCTGAAGATTCTTCCGTTCCGTGATGTCCTGTTTGATGGCGACAAAATGCGAGATTGTGTTGTCGGCGTTGCGCACCGGCGTAACGGTCATTTCCTCGGTGTAGAGGTTTCCATCCTTCCTCTTGTTGACGAGTTCGCCGTTCCAGACTTTACCCGACAGAATTGTTTCCCAGAGATTTTCGTAGAATGCCTTTGACTGCTTTCCGGAATTGAGCATCCGGTGATCGTTGCCGATGACTTCTGTTGCATCATAACCGGTCAAGCGCGAGAATGCGGGATTGATGGAAATAATGGTCCCCTGACAGTTGGTGATGGATATTGCATTGGCAGCGGACTGTAATGCCGTCGTCTGCAGTCGCAATGTCTCCATCCCCTTCTTCAAATCGGTAATGTCCCGGACGAAACCTTCGAAGTACTGCGTTCTTCCCCGGCTATCCACAACGGCGTGGACATCGAGATGTACCCAAATGGGGGAGCCATCCTTTTTCTTCCACTGCACTTCGATTTCTCTTCCGTAGCCTTTTCCTTCGTTCTGTTCAATGAGTCTCTTACGGTCTTCTCTATGCGCATAGATGTCATTCTCCAGATTGACCTGTACAACATCTTCGACAGAGGCATAACCCAGAATATCCGCCAGAGCCTGGTTCGCTGTTATGATGGTACCGTCGGATTTCGATTGGTAGATACCAACCGGGGCAAAGTTGAAAATATCCCTGAACTTCTGCTCGGAAATTCTTAATGCTTCGTCCGCCTTTTTTCTCTCTGTTATGTCCTGGATAGTACCGACGGTGCGCAGCGGCGTGTCGTCCGGGGCGTAGAACGTATGTCCCTGTTCGGTCACATATTTGACGCGACCGTCGCTCATCAACAACCGATGTTCGAAATGATATGGTGCCTTGCACCTGATGGATTCAGTGTAGGTCTCATCGACACGTTGACGGTCGTCTGGGTGAACTGCCTTCAGAAACGTTTCATAGGATGGCTGGAAGTGCAAGGCATCCAATTCGAAGATTCGGAATACTTCGTCAGACCAGACAAGGGCATGGTGGGCAAGGTCAAGCTCCCAGCTCCCGAGTTTCGCCATGCGCTGAGCTTCTTTAAGATTGCTCTCGCTCGTGCGAATCCGTTCTTCAGCACGTTTGCGCTCGGTGATGTCGGTGAACGACGTTACGACAGCATACGGCGTCGTGATCCCGGGGTGAAAAAGCGGTTGCGAATTAATCGACAACCAGGTCAGCGTTCCATCAGGCTTGTGAATTCCCATCGTCACATTTGAACACGATTCTCCCGTCTTCAGCGTGTGCATCGCCGGATGCGCTTCACCCGGAAACGGCGTTCCGTCCTCGTGGATCGCGTACCAGCGGGAGTCGGAGGATGTTCGCCACATCATTTGGTCCCTCGTAAGTCCAAGGATTTTTTCCGCGCTTGCGTTACAGGTTCGAATCAAACCGGCCGAATCCTGTACGACAATACCTTCCGACATTGCCGTAACCACGGAGCGGTATTGTTCTTCGCTTATGCGTAAGGCGTCTTCCACCTTCTTGCGATCGTGAATATTGTGAAAGTTCAAGACTATGCCCCCCACGGCAGGTTCTTCGAGAAAGTTCGAGGCCGTACATTCGACCCAAAACCATCCTCCCTCCTTGTGCGAGACGCGAAATTCCGTTCTCACGACCCCCCGGGGCTGACTCACAATATGGTTGAACAACGATAGAACACTCTTCTTATCTTCGGCGTGAATGAAGTCAAACGACAGCTGTTCCTGGAATTCCTGAACCGAGAATCCCGTAATCTTTGTTGCAGAGGGACTGATATACGAAATCAACCCTTTCTTGGTGATAATGGCGATCGCATCGCTGCTGTTTTCAATCAAGGCGCGGAACCGATGCTCGCTGTTTCGTAATGCCTCGTTGGCCGCTTTGCGTTCTGTGATGTCGCGATAGTTGACGACGATCGCGTTGATTGTATCCTTGTGAAGAGAATTTGAACCGGTGGCCTCGAGCCAGCGCCACGAACCGTTCTTATGCCGGATTCGGACCTCGACAGTCGAAGATCCGCCCGGCCGTGCAATCAATCCGGCCATTTCTTCTTTGAGAATCGGGAGAT
>DATDNS010000190.1:0-4654 GCA_036518155.1 Bacteroidota bacterium | reverse complement strand
GACAGTGATCGGTCGAGACAACCTGCAGACTGTCGTTCTTCAAACCCTCCCAAAGAGCCTCCTGGTCGATCTTCTCCCGCAGCGGGGGCGTGAGAACATATTTTGCTCCCTGGAAATCAGGCCTCCCAAGGTCATCCTTGGTGAGCAGCATGTATTGCGGACAGGTTTCTCCGAAGACGTCAAAACCTTTCTTCCTGGCGCGTGCAATTTCTTCGAGGGATTCTGCACAGGTGACGTGGACAACATAGAGCGGCACTCCTGCGATTCTCGCAAGTGCGATGACTCTGTTCGTCGCCTCAGCTTCTGCGATTGCCGGACGTGTGAGGGCATGCTGTATGGGGGCAACACGTCCTTCTGCAAGCGCATGTTGCACAAGCATTTGTATTGCTTCTCCATTCTCCGCATGGACAGCAACGAGGGCTCCGTGCTTGCGCGCACGCAACATGATCCTGAGAATCGTTGCATCATCCACCATCAACGAACCCGGGTAGGCGGTAAAGACTTTGAAACTTGTGACGCCTTCTTGAACAATTTCATCGATTTCGTGCAAACGGTCCTCAGCCATGTCGACAATAATCATATGAAGGCCGTAATCGACCACAGCGTTCGAGGCTTTGGCACGCCACAGGTCGAAGGCCTTCCGCAGTGACTGACCGCGCGATTGTGTTGCGAAATCGATGATGCAGGTTGTGCCGCCAAATGCGGCAGCTTTCGTCCCGGTTTCGAAATCATCGCTTGACGTCGTCCCTCCCACCGGAGCATCAAGATGCGTATGAACATCGATACCGCCTGGAATTACAAGCTTTCCTTCGGCATCAATCGTTGTCTCTGCGTGATTCCTTAACTTCGGCCCGATTTCGACAATTCTGTCCGATTCTATGTAAAGGTCGGAGACAACCGTGCGGTCTGAGGAGACAATGGTACCGTTTTTGATCAGAATCGACATCGTTTGGCTTTCAACCCTGAGTATTGGGAATTTGCGGAGGGTAACTTTACTATGATTCTCTGCAAGCTCAAACCAGACTTCAGAAATGACAACTGATCGAAGCCCGGAAGCTCGGCCGTCGCTTCGTAGAGGTGCTGCACGGGTGCGGGATCCTCTTTCATAAATTACGAGAGTAAGCGAAGAATGGCAAGGACATTCTCCCCTTGACATCTGAATACCGGCCCCACAAGAAAAGAATTCAGAGAGAAGTTCTCAAATATTGGAAACCCGTTTTCAATTTGTTATGTTATTGCATAAGTTTTCTTGTTTGGCAATTTCAATGCAGGTGGAAACTGTAGTTCACCGCGAATACGAAGCATGCGCAGGAATAATTCCGTCAGTACTTTTTCACATCACAATAAGGAGGTAGATTGTATGCAGAAATTCCTACACGCAGTGATTGGATTCTCCATTCTTGTCTCCGTCGTCGCGACAGGACAATCGACACAGGAGAAGGTTGACACAACCGCCCTCGCCAAGATCAAGGACGAGGGAATGAATCATTCCCAGGTGATGGATGTCCTCAGTTATCTCAGCGACGTGTACGGACCCCGTCTAGCCTGGTCCCCCGAATACAGGGAAGCAGCCGAGTGGGCATCATCGAAACTGAAAGAATGGGGGCTCGCCAATGTCCATTTCGAAAACACAAGCCCAGTCGGACGCGGATGGACTCTCAAAGAATTTTCTGCCGAGGCCGTCGCTCCTCGTGCATTTCCTCTCATCGCCTATCCAAAAGCGTGGTCGCCAGGTCTCAAAGGAACGGTCCGTGGACCCGCAGTCTATCTCCAGGCCAAGGATGAAGCGGACCTCGCAAAATACAAAGGCAAGCTGAAAGGGGCTTTTGTCCTTCTCTCGGACCCGATACAGTTGAAAGCCCACTTCACTCCTGATGGCGTGCGTCTTGCGGATTCGACGCTCCTCGACCTCGCGAATGCGAGCGCAACAGGCGGCCGCCGTCGTGCGCCGTTTGATTCATCGCGGATACAACGATTCCTTCAGAGTGCTCAGCTCAACGCAGCCAAAATCGAGTTCTGTGAAAACGAAGGAGCGGTGATGCTTCTCGATGCATCGCGTGGCGATTTTGGTACGGTCTTCGTCCAAAGCGCGGCTATCCCGCGGGCGCCAAAATCAATCCAGGATATGTTTGGACCTCGTCTTGCAGCATACAGTCCTGATGCCCCCAAAATTCTCCCACAGGTCACGGTTGCCAGTGAACATTACAACAGGATCGTAAGGATGCTTGAAAAAGGACAAAACGTCCGTCTCGAAATGTCGCTTCAGGTTGAATTCACCAAGGCGGACTCCGGGTTTGACATCATTGGAGAAATCCCCGGAACGGATTTGAAAGATGAAGTTGTCATGGTCGGCGGCCACTTTGATTCATGGCACGGCGGAACAGGTGCAACCGATGACGGCACGGGTTCAGCCGCCGCGATGGAAGCGCTGAGAATCCTGAAGGCGACGGGACTTCAACCAAGGCGGACAATCAGGATAGGAATGTGGGAAGCAGAAGAGGAAGGACTTCTTGGCTCAGCTTCGTATGTTGCGAGACATTACGGAGAGCGTAAAGGCGGGGACAGACTTGGAGGCGGAACGATCACAACACTTCCCGAACACGAGAAATTTGACGTCTACTTCAACCACGACAACGGTTCAGGAAGACTCCGCGGAGTCTATTTGCAGGGCAATGAAGACGCCCGCCCGATCTTCCGGGCCTGGCTGGCAGCATTCGGCGATCCGACAGCCCAGACAATCACAATATCCAATACCGGCGGCACCGATCACCTTTCGTACGATGCGGTCGGTCTTCCGGGGTTTCAGTTCATTCAGGATCCGATCGAGTATGAGACCCGTACGCACCATTCGAACATGGACGTTTTCGACCGGGTACAGGCGGACGACATGAAGCAGGCATCGACGATGATGGCGTTTTTCCTGTACGAAGCCGCCACGCGCGACGCAAAATTTCCGCGGAAACCGATGCCGACTCCCGGCGGAAGCCGGTCATCAGGCAGTCAGTAGTTCTTTGGAGTTGTACAATCAAGATGTCTTGAGGTCCGGAGTGGACGTCTGAACTTGTTGAGCCGGTTCGACGCCCACTCTTCGTTTTGGTGACACCGTTACCCCAGCATTCCAGAGGTGCCTGCGCTAACGAGGATGGCAGAGAATCTGTTTGACCGGGTCCGGGCAAATGCTCGGATCATCGCTTTCTTGCCATGGCGATGATCGACAGCCCGAACGGAAGCGGAATGTTTCCGATGAAGTTCTTTTCAAACGAAAACGTCGCGGTGAGCAGTGCATTGACGGGCTTCGGCGGAAGGTCGAGCGTCCGGTCAGTTGTGCCCTGGAAGAGTTTTTCGAAGAGACGACCAACCAATGCAAGCGGAAAAAGAAACGTATTGAAGTACGTAGCGAATTCGATTTTCAGTCCAGCCTGCTCTACTACCTGCCTCAGCTGACTTTTTACATACCGACGCTTGTGAAAATTGAGCGTGTCATGCCTGCTCCAGAGGAATTGATACGCCGGCACCGTGATGAGCGCAAGTCCTCCCGGTTTCAAAACATTGGATGCATCCTTCAGCATGGCAACATCGTCATCGATATGTTCAATCACATCCAACAGGAGCACCAGGTCGAACTTCAATTCGGGATGTGGAAGCGATGACAACGTTCCCTCGTAGGCGTTCTGAAGGCCGCGTTTCCTGCAGAACTCAATCGCGAGGGGAGAGGTATCGGTTCCGTAAGCTTCATAACGTTGCGAAAAGGATGCAAGGACGGCTCCCGTACCGCAGCCGATATCGAGCACGCGTGATCCCCTTTCAATACCGGCCTTTCTGACAATCAGGTCTTCGATGATCCGTTGCCGCGCAACGAACCACCAGTGACGCGTTTCGACCTCGTAGAATTTCCTGTACAGCTCGTCTTCCATCAGTAGATGCCCTTGCGGAAATTCTGCCGGACACGAATCAGTCCTTTGATGTCGTCCACCGCCGTGCGAACGATCTTCACCCTGCTGTCCATGTCTTCCACCCAGCTGACAGGCAGGTCAAAGATGCGATACCCCAGCTTTTCGCCGAGGACGAGCAATTCCGTGTCGAAGAACCAGCCATTATCCTCAATCTTGGGAAGCAGGTCAGTGAGTGCTTTTCTCGTGATAGCTTTGAACCCACACTGAGCATCTGAGAACTTGGTGAAAAAGAATCCTTTGACCATCAGGTTGTAAACACGGGAAACAACCTCGCGCTTCAAACTTCGTTTCGTGGTGGATGCTTTGAGCAGTCGTGAACCGATGCCGATATCGAACCCACCGCTCACAAGTGCCTCAATCAACGGCGGGAATGCGAACAAATTGCTCGAAAGATCGACGTCCATATAGCTCAGAATGTCGGCCCGTGAATCAGTCCAGGATTTTTTCAACGCCCGTCCGCGCCCTTTCTGATCAAGGTGCACAACACGGGTGTTCGTCAATTCCCCGCTGAGCCGGGTTGCCACCTCGAGCGTATGATCGATTGAAGCGTTGTTTGCGATGACAATCTCCCATTCGAAGCGACAGTGGTCGCTGAGAAATGCGTGCAGAGTGGCAATACTCGATGGGAGTATCTTTTCTTCGTTGTACACGGGAATTGTCACGTTGACGAGCATGGCGGTATCAGATTGTTTTGAAGCGAT
>DATDNS010000189.1:0-9936 GCA_036518155.1 Bacteroidota bacterium | reverse complement strand
GTGATCAACTTCTCCACTACCATGCGTGTTTCTTTTGCTTTCGCGACCGTCGTGCGGATCTTTTTGTGCGTGATGAGAGCGACACTGAGCGCCGAAAGAGTCGCTCGTCTGTGACTTGCCGTTCGTTTTAGCTTTCTACCCGAATTCAAATGCCGCATGCATTCAGCTCCTTAGTTCAGCGATTACTCGTTTCCGTCTTTCAGATACTTGTCCACGTCCATTCCGAACGTCAATCCGTACTCATCCACGATTGCAGAAAGTTCTGCGAGGGACTTGCGGCCGAAATTTCGGAATTTCAACAGCTCGGATTCGTTGCGCCGGACCAGGTCTGCCAGGGTCTTGATATTGGCAGAGCGCAGACAGTTGTGCGAACGCACCGACAATTCGAGCTCATCGACCGACATCTTCAGAATCTTGCGCACTCTTCCGACTTCCGCTTCCTGCTCGGTTTCAGTCTTTTCGGCTTCCGGCTCTGCCCCAAAATTGATGAAGAGCTGGATGTGATCCCTCAGGATCTTCCCCGCGTGTGTCAACGCATCCTCGGGGGCAATCGATCCGTCAGTCTCTATTTCAAGGATCAGTTTCTCATAGTCGGTCTGTCCCCCTACCCTGGTCGGTTCCACAAAGAACCGGACGTTCCTGATGGGGGTAAAGATCGAATCGATGGAGATCATACCGAGAGGCTGGTCGGCAGATTTATTTTCTTCCGCCGGCACATAGCCTTTGCCACGCCCAAGGCGCAATTCGAGGTCGAAATTGGCGTCTTTATTCAGCGACGCGAGGTGAAGATCCGGATTCAGGACCTCGATCTCGGATGACGCCTTCTGAATTTCACCCGCCAGGAACTCTCCCGGGCCCTTTACGGAAACCGTGATCTTCGTGGCTTTCTTGTTGATCGCTTTGATGCGAACCTGTTTAAGATTAAGGATGAAATCCGCAACGTCTTCGACGACACCTTTGATGGTCGAAAACTCGTGCTGAATACCGGCAATTTGGATCGCCGTAATTGCCGTGCCGGGGAGCGACGAAAGCAAGACCCTCCGGAAAGAATTGCCAATCGTCACACCAAAACCCTTCTCAAGGGGTTGTACGAAAAACCTGCCAAATGTCGGTGTTGTGGACGACTGTTCAAGTTCAATTTTCTCTGGCATTTGAACTAAGGTGGTGCTCATAGTTTTTGTCCCACGCAGATTGCTAAATGGATAAATTGCTTCGACCGCGCAGCAGGAGAACCCCTCCTGCCGTTACTTGGAATAAAGCTCTACGATGAGCTGCTCGTTCGCGTTCAACGGAATATCTGCCCGTTCCGGAACGTTGAGAAACGTGCCTGTCATCGATGCTTTGTCAAGACTCAGCCACGGAAGCATGGCATTGTCTTTCATGCGTTTCATCGACGCGTGAATAATCTCCAGTTTCTTGCTCTTGTCACAAACCTGCACAACATCTCCCGGATTCAGAAGGTACGACGGGATATCGACAATCTTGTTGTTGACCAGGAAATGCCGGTGTACAACCAGTTGGCGGGCGGATTTCCTCGAAGGAGCCAGACCCATCCTGTAAAGGACATTGTCAAACCTCCGCTCGAGTGTTTTTACGAGCATGTCGCCGGTCTTTCCCGTCGCTTTGGACGCACGCTCAAAATAGTTTCTGAACTGCGCTTCAAGCAGACCGTATTGACGGCGGACCTTTTGTTTCTCCCGCAGCTGAATGCCGTATTCGGAAATTCTCGACCGACGCGACTGGCCGTGTTGGCCGGGGGCATAATTACGCCGTTCGATCGGGCATTTTTCGGTGTAACACTTGGTACCTTTGAGGAAGAGCTTCTGCTTTTCTCTCCGGCACAATTTGCAGCTGGCATCAATGTATCTTGCCATAGTTCTCCTGAATTAGAATAATCTGAGCAAACGTTATACTCTTCGGCGCTTTGCAGGCCGGCATCCGTTGTGGGGAATCGGCGTCACATCTCTGATCATCGTCACCTCGAGACCGGCAGTCTGCAGAGACCGGACAGCCGCTTCACGCCCACCCCCGGGTCCCTTGATGAACACTTCGACACGTCTCAGACCAAGATCGTAGGCCTCCTTCGCGGCAGCTTCCGCGGCCACCTGAGCCGCAAACGGCGTGCTCTTTCGAGAACCCTTGAACCCGTTCTTCCCGGACGTGGACCACGCAATCGTGTTCCCGTAGGTATCGGTAAGCGTGATGATGGTGTTGTTGAACGTCGCCTTGACGAACGCTTTGCCGTTCGAGTCGACGTGGACTTTCTTTTTCTTTTTTGTAACCGGTGCTACGGCCTGTTTTGCCAAAGACTATATCCTCCCGATAAATGGTCGTGCTTACTTCTTTTCGAGCGCCTTCTTCTTGCCGGCGACTGTTCTTCTCTTGCCTTTTCGCGTCCTGGCGTTCGTCCGCGTGCGCTGCCCCCGTACCGGCAATCCTTTGCGATGACGCAGCCCGCGGTAACAGCCGATGTCCGTGAGCCGCTTGATGTTCATCTGCGTGTCACTGCGAAGAGCGCCTTCGACTTTTGCATCCGACTGGATAATCGAGCGAATTGACGCGACTTCTTCATCCGACAAATCGCCGATCTTCTTGTTGTAATCGATTTTTGCCTTGGTGAGGATGCTTTGCGCGGTCGAACGGCCGATCCCGTAAATATAGGTCAGGCCAATTTCAGATCGCTTGTTCTTCGGTAAATCTACTCCTGCAATACGAGCCACTGGGGAATCTCCTTATACCGTGTTAACCCTGTCGTTGTTTGTGCTTTGGGTTCTTGCAGATGACGAGCACAACGCCTTTGCGCCGGACAATTTTGCAATTCTCGCAGAGTTTCTTTACAGACGATCGCACTTTCATTGGTTGCTCTTTCTATTTATACCGATACGTTATGCGGCCCTTCGACAGGTCGTACGGGGACATTTCCACCGTCACACGATCACCCACCAGGATCTTGATATAGTGCATCCGCATTTTTCCTGAGATGTGGGCCAGGATCTCAACTCCGTTGTCCAACTTCACCCGAAAGCTCGCATTCGGCAGCGTTTCCGTAATCACCCCGTCGACTTTTATCGGACCTTGTTTAGCCATAGAGCGATTATCGCGTTAGTATCTCCGGCTTGCCGTCAACGATTGCAATCGTGTGTTCGAAATGTGCCGAAGGCAATCCGTCACGTGTCACGACCGTCCATCCATCCTGCTCCACGTTTACCTGATAGCCGCCGTAATTGACCATCGGTTCAATCGCAAGCGTCATGCCGTTTTTCAACTCCGGTCCGGTCCCCGGCCTGCCAAAGTTCGGCACATTGGGCGGTTCGTGAAGCTCTTTTCCAACGCCGTGGCCGACGAGCTCCCGGACTATTGAAAATCCATTTGCCTCAACGTGCGTCTGAACTGCAAACGAAATATCGTGGACACGATTTCCGCTCGTTGCCCGCTCGATCCCTTTCGCCAGCGACTCCTCGGTGACTTTGAGAAGTCTCTGCTTCTCCAATGAAACTTCGCCGACTGGGAATGTCCAGGCCCCGTCACCAAAGAAGCCTTCTTTCTTCACACCGACATCGATCGAAACAATCTCGCCTTCCTTGAGAGCACGCTTGCTCGGGATTCCGTGGACGACTTCAGCGTCGATGGACGTGCACAGCGTCGCCGGGAACAGATTGCTCTTTTGACTTCCGTACCCCTTGAAGGCGGGCAATCCATCAAATGCCCTGATGTAATCTTCTGCCAGCTTGTCAAGCTCCAACGTTGTCACCCCGGGTTTCACCTGCGCACCCACGAGCTTGAGCACTTCCGCCACAATTCTGCAACTCTCCCGAATCAGCTCAATCTCGCGTTTCGACTTCAGATAAATCATCGACCGTTCAAACGCTATGCGCGGCGCCCTCTCAGCTTTCCACTCTTCATGAATCCATCGTAGTGGCGCATGAGCAGGTGCGATTCAACCTGCTGCAGCGTGTCAAGTGCGACGCCGACAAGAATCAGAAGACTTGTTCCGCCGAAGAATGATGCAAAGTTCGGAGAAATGCCGGCCCTGATCAGCGCCGTGGGAAGTATCGCGACCACGGCAAGAAAAATCGAACCCGGAAGCGTGATCTTTGTCAGGATGTTATCGACAAAATCCGACGTGTGTGTACCCGGCCGTATGCCCGGAATAAATCCACCCTGCTTCTTCATCGTGTCAGCAACATCCTTGGGATTGAAGGCAATCGCCGTATAGAAATATGTGAAGAACACGATCATCAACCCGTAAACGAATGAATAGGCCCAGGAAGACTGGTTAAACCAGTTGTTGTTCAGATCCGCGATGAATTCGCTGTCGGGGAAGAACGAAAAAATGATTTGCGGAACGAACATAATTGCCTGGGCAAAAATGATCGGCATAACACCCGCCGTGTTGACCCGCAACGGAATGTATTGAGTGACTCCGCCATAGACTTTCCGTCCGACGACACGCTTCGCATACTGGACGGGAATCCTTCGGGTTCCCTGAGTGACGAGGACAACGCCCGCAACAATGACTGCCATCAGGCCAAGAATGACCAACTCGATGATCGGGTTCCGGGTCCCTCCAAGAATGAGTTCCCATTCGTTGAACACTGCGTTCGGAAATCGTGCGATGATTCCGATAAAAATGATCAGCGAAATACCGTTGCCAATGCCCCGCTCGTCAATTTGCTCGCCGAGCCACATCATGAAAATCGTGCCGGCGGTGAGAATAATGACCGTGCTGAGAGCGAACCCGAATCCCTGGACTTCGGCGGGAACTATCGGTCCGCCCGGCGTTACCGTCCGAACCAGTTTGATCACCACTCCGCTTGCCTGAAGGGCGGAAATCAGAACTGTCCCATACCGCGTGTACTGCGTAATTTTCTTCCGTCCGTCTTCGCCTTCCTTCTGCAATTTCTGGAAGTACGGAATCACAGCCCCCATCAGCTGGATGACGATGGAAGAAGAGATATACGGCATGATGCCGAGGGCAAAAACCGCTGCGTTGCTGAAAGCACCTCCGACAAACAAATCGTAGAGACCGAGCAATCCCCCTTCGGTTCCCCGCCGCACGCTTTCGGCCACGAGCCTCGCATCCACGCCGGGGAGGGTTATGTGCGAACCGAGGCGAACGATGACAAGAATTGCGGCCGTAAACAACAGGCGTTCCCGCAGCTCTTTGATCTTGAAAACGTTTGTAATTGTTTCGGTGACTTTACTCATGCTTGGTCGTCTGGGTTACGATAGAACCGTCGCAGTGCCGCCGGCGGCTTCGATCTTCGTTTTGGCGGATTTGCTGAACGCGTGAGCGCTAACCTGAAGTTTCGCTTTCAACTCTCCTTCACCAAGAATCTTCACCGGCTCATTCTTCTTCGAGACCGCGCCGACGGTAAACAGAATTTCCGGCGTCACCACCGCGTCGATCCGTTTCTTGGCGACGAGTTCTTCCAACGTGCTGAGGTTGACAATCTGTTGCTCGATTCTGTTCCTCGGCGTGAATCCAAACTTCGGCACACGGCGTGTCAGGGGCATCTGGCCGCCCTCGAACCACAATTTGAACTTATGGCCTGAACGGGCCTTGGCGCCTTTGTGCCCCTTCGTTGCGGTCCCACCGTCACCAGACCCCTGCCCGCGACCGATTCGCTTCGTCTTCTTCCGGGATCCCTTTGCAGGGGTAAGATTACTCAGGATGGCTGGATGCATCATTTCACCTCTTCCACTTTCACCATATGCCGGACGGCATTGATCATTCCTCTGATCTGGGGGGAATCATTCTTGACGACAAAATAGTTCGGCCGGCCAAGACCAAGGGCCTTGATCGTTCGTTTCGCATTCTCGAGCTGGTCGACAATGCTCCGTATTTGTGTGATCTTAATTTTCTTGGCGTCTGCCATGGCTACAGCTCGTTCAATATTATTGGTACAATTCCTGAAGCGTGATTCCGCGGCGCTTCGCCATCGTTCGCGCGTCCGCAAGTGAAAGAAGCGCTTTCATCGTGGCTTTGACAACGTTATGCGGATTGGGCGATCCCATTTGTTTCGTGAGGACGTCCTTGATTCCGGCCGATTCCAGCACGGCACGAACGCCGCCTCCTGCGATGAGCCCGGTACCCGGCGTTGCGGGTTTGAGAAGCACCTTGCCTGCGCCAAACTTGCCGACAACTTCGTGGGGAATGGTTCCTCTGAACAGCGTCACTTTGACCACGTTCTTCTTGGCATCGTCGATCCCCTTGGCGATCGCATCGGCGACTTCGTTCGCCTTACCGAGACCGACACCGACGTGTCCGTTCCCGTCGCCGACAACGACGATGGCGTTGAAGCTGAAGCGCCGGCCACCCTTGACGACCTTCGCAACTCTGTTGACGTGAACGAGTCTGTCTTTTAATTCGTGTTCGCTGGCTTTAATCTTTCCCATTCGGAGTTCTCAGAGTAAATAGTTGAGCAATTCGTTCAGAACTTCAGGCCCGCTTCACGGGCACCGTCTGCGATTGCTTTGACCCGTCCGTGATACAAATACCCGTTCCTGTCGAAAACGACGTGATGAATGTTCTTGTCAAGAGCCATTTTCGCTGTCGCTTTTCCGATCATCTTGCAGACCTCGATCGGCGATTTTACTTTTCCGAGCTCTTCTTTCAATTCCTTCGAGAGGGTCGACGCAGTAACAAGTGTTTTTCCGCCGACGTCATCGATGATCTGGGCATAAATATGTTTCTGACTCCGGTAGACGGTAAAACGGGGTCGTTCGGCGGTGCCCGAGATCTTTTTTCTGATTCTCGCTCTCTTCTTGAGAAGACGCTCTTGACTGTTCTTATTGATCATAGCTTCAACATTCCTTCATCATTGCTGCATTACTTTGTTGCGGCCGTTGCAGCGGCTTTACCGGCTTTGCGGCGGATGTATTCACCTTCGTACTTGATTCCTTTTCCTTTGTACGGTTCCGGCTGACGGAACGAACGTATCTTCGCAGCGACGAGCCCGACCAGCTGTTTATCGACGCCGGAAATCGTGATATTCGTCTGAGCCGGGACCTCAATCTTGATGCCTTCAGGCGGATTGAACAGGATCGGATGGCTGTAGCCGATCTGGAGCTGCAGTTTCTTTCCCTTCAGCTCGGCGCGATAACCGACACCGACAATCTCGAGTTTCTTGCTGTACCCTTCTGTCACGCCGACAACCATGTTGTGAAGAATTGCTCTCCAGAGGCCGTGCAGAGCGCGGTCCTTCTTGGAATCGGACGACCGGGAAACTAACGCTTGTTCGCCTTCCACCTTCACCGCAACGTTCGGGTGAATTTTGGCGGTCATCTCCCCTTTCGGTCCCTTCACCGAGACCGTACCGGCGGCACTCTTAACAGTCACCCCTTTTGGTATTTCAACAGGCTTACGACCTATACGCGACACGTTTTGATCCCTTTCAAGACTTCAATTTCAGTTACCAGATATAGGCGAGGACTTCTCCGCCGATATTCTCTTTCTTTGCCTGGGCTCCGGTCATCACGCCTTTGGACGTCGAGATGATCACGGTCCCTAATCCGCCCAGAACACGCGGAAGTTCGTCTTTACCCCGGTACTGGCGCAGGCCGGGTTTACTGACACGGCGGAGGCCCTGGATCACCGGCTTGCCCTCATGGTATTTCAGGTTGATGCGGAGAATTCCCTGTTTGCCGTCCGTCAAAACGGCATAGTTCGAAATATACTTCTGGTCGAGAAGGATTTTCAAGACCGAACCTTTTAGTTTGGACGCAGGCACATCCACCCGGCGATGCTTTGCCCGGCAGGCATTGCGAATGCGCGTCAACAAATCAGCGATTGGATCAGTAACTGACATCGTGCAAACTCTCTTCGTTTTGAGTGCGTGAATGATTTACCAGCTTGCCTTGCGAACGCCGGGAATTTTTCCTTCCAGGGCAAGGTTTCGCAGACAGATTCTGCAAATACCGAATTTTCGATAGTATGCCCGGGGCCTTCCGCAAATGCCGCATCGGTTGTGTTGTCTCACTTTGTATTTAGGCGTTCTCTTCGCCTTGACGACCATCGCTAAACGTGCCAAACCATCTCCTTCATTCTATTGTGGTCTTGCGGTTGATGGAGCCTGAACAACTTCCTGTCTTTTCACAAACGGCATCCCGAGTTCCTTCAGCAGCTCATACGCTTCTGCATCGGTCTTTGCCGTCGTTACGAACGTCACATCCATACCGGCAACGCGGGTGATCCTGTCGGCATCGATTTCTGGAAAAATGATTTGTTCTTTGATCCCGAGCGTATAATTGCCGTGACCGTCGAACGACTTGTCCGGGACACCCTTGAAGTCGCGCACACGGGGAAGGGCTACGCTGATCAAGCGATCCAGGAATTCGTACATTTTGTCTCTGCGCAGCGTGACCCGGCATCCGATCGCAAGGTTCTCACGAAGCTTGAAGTTCGATATTGCTTTCTTCGACTTTGTGATCGCTACTTTCTGCCCTGTAATCGCCTCGAGTTCCTTGACCGCCACATCGAGGATCTTTGGATCCTGGGTGGCAGCACCGACGCCCATATTGACGGCAATTTTCTCCAGCCGCGGCACCTGCATCGGGCTCTTGTAGCTGAAGCGCTTCATCAGCGCAGCAACGACATCGCGTCTGTACCGTTCCCGGAGGCGCGCCGGTACACCTTTTTCCTGTGCTCCGGCTGTCTTCTTCTCAGGCGCTCCTTTTTCTCCTTTTGGAGCCTTTCCCTGCGCTTTTGGCTGGGGTTTTTCCTGGGGCTTTTCGTGTGCTGTCTCTTGTGCTTTCTCTTTTGCCATAGTCAGTTCATTTCCTAGAACATCTCACCGCTTTTTCTGCTTACACGCATGGTCTTTCGTTTTCCGCTCGTCGGGTCTGTCACGTGTGCATACCCGATTTTCGTCGGCTTCCCCGTTTTCGGGTCAATGACCATCACATTGGAAACCTGGATTGGCCCCTCCTTCTGGACGATTCCACCCTGCGGGTTTTTCTGTGACGGCTTCGTGTGCCGTTTAACAATATTAACGCTCTCGACAATAACCGTCTGGGCGTTGGGGAATACCTTGAGAACTTTTCCCTGCTTCCCTTTCGAGTTGCCGGAAATGATCACAACGTTGTCATTCTTATGAACGTGGAGACTTCGTCCCATAGTCGTTTAGAGAACCTCTGGTGCAAGTGAAATGATTTTCATGAATTGTCGCTCACGGAGTTCGCGGGCCACGGGACCGAAAATGCGCGTCCCACGCGGCTCACCCTGAGCGTTGAGCAGGACTGCCGCGTTCTCGTCGAAGCGAATGTAGGAACCGTCTTTCCTCCGGACTTCTTTCTTTGTTCTGACCACCACGGCCCTCGACACTTCGCCTTTCTTGACCGGTGCGCCTGGGATTGCGCTTTTGACCGAAACCACGATCATATCGCCCACGCCCGCATACCGGCGTTCGTGTCCACCGAGGACCCGAATACAGCGGATTTTCTTGGCCCCCGAGTTGTCGGCCACAACGAGATTCGTTTCTTCCTGGATCATAACGTTACCTGCATTCGGTTACTTTGCTTTTTCAAGAATCTCAACCAGCCGCCAGCGTTTCCGGCTGCTCAGCGGTCGTGTTTCCATGATTTTTACAACATCGCCGATCCCGGCTTCCCGCTTTTCGTCGTGGGCCATCAATGTCGACGTACGGCGGAAGTACTTCTTGTACAACGGGTGGGCAATCCTCCGTTCAATCGAGACAACGATGCTCTTTTGCATCTTGTTGCTCACGACTTTGCCGATCCTTGTCTTCCGATGATTGCGCTTTACCGCTTCAGCTGATTGTTGTGGTGTCATAATTTCGTTCAGTTTGCTTTCTCAGTAGTAGTGGTAACAGCCTGTTGCGGCTGTTCAAGCTCGCGCTGCCGAAGAATCGTCCTCATCCGTGCGATGTCTTTTCTGATCTGGCCCATCTTCATCGGATTCTGAAGTTGTCCAAT
>DATDNS010000188.1:0-2427 GCA_036518155.1 Bacteroidota bacterium | reverse complement strand
GAAAATGGCCTGCATGTAATCCATAATGCTCGGCGCATTCTTGGCCCAGTACGCTGTCCCCACGCTGAGGATGATGCCGACAATGGTCGTTACGCGCCCCATCCAGAGCAGATGCTCGTCCGATGCTTTCTTATTAATAATGGAGCGATAGATATCGTATGTCCACACCGTGTTGAACGCACTGACGTTCCCTGCCTGCCCCGCCATGAAGCCGGCAAGCAGCGCTGTGACTCCCAGTCCCGCAAGTCCGGTGGGATAGTAGCGCGCGATAAGCATGGGCAATGTCGAATCATAATTGATCACCCCTCCGTCGTTGATCAGCGAAAAGCCGGATTTAGGGTCATGGGCGAGAATGAGCGCCACGAGTCCTGGGATGATGACGAGAAAAGGAACAGCCATTTTGAAGAACGATGCGATAATCGGAGTCATGCGCGCGGCGCGCATGTCTTTTGCTGAGAAGGCGCGCTGGACAACAAGGAAATCCGTCGTCCAGTAACCAAACGAAAGGACGAAACCCAGTCCGAGGACAACTCCCGCCCACGTGATTTCCATGCCATTTGTTGCCGGGTCTGCGGACGTCGACCAGAGCGTGGCAAACGACTGCGGAACTCGCGCAAACACCTCCCGCAGGCTTCCGATTTCAAGGATACCGAGCAATGTTATCAGGAACAGTCCAAACCAAATCAAAAAAAACTGCACGATCTCGGTAAAGATAGCGGAGAGAAGTCCGCTCATCGAGACATACAGTGCGACTGTCAACGCGGAAGCCCACATACAGACGTGCCAGTTCCAGCCAAGAAACGTGTGGAGGACAAGTGCCATTGCGTAAAGGTTGATGCCTGAGACGAGCAGGGTCATGACCGCAAAGGCGAAAGCATTGAGCACTCTCGTTTTTTCGTCGAACCTCCACTTCAGGTATCCGGGGACTGAATGTACTCGGCTGCTGTAGTAGAATGGCATCATATAGATGGCAAGGAAGAGCATTGCAGGAATTGCGCCTATCCAGTAGAAGTGCGCCACATACATTCCGTACTTGTATGTGTTGCCGGCCATCCCCATGAGCTCGAGGGCACCAAGATTCGCTGAAAGAAATGCCAGCCCTGCAACCCACGCGCTGTTCTTCCTTCCGGCCATGAAAAAATCTTCCTGGCTCTTGGTAAACCGCTTCAGGTAGTATCCCAGACCGAGGATAAATGCAAAATAGACGAAGATAATGAGCCAGTCAGCAAAGCCGAGACCGATGGTAGGCATGGTCAATCCTTTGGCAAACTTGTTATTGGGAGAACTGGTTAATTGGCAGATCCTCAGCTGGTGGCAGGTCGAACGTTCGATTTGTCTCTCAAGAACCCGGCAGCTTGTTCAGGAGTGATGTCTCTTTGCGGTTCTGACAGCATTTCATAGCCGACCATATACTTTCGTACAGTTGCGGAACGGAGAAGCGGCGGATAAAAGTGCGCGTGCAGCTGCCAGTGATCGTAGTTCCCTTTTGCCCACGGAGCGCCGTGCCAGCCCATCGAGTACGGAAACGAAACATCGAAGAGATGATCGTAGCCCGTCGTCAGGCGTTTGAGAATATCCGCAAGACCCTCCCGCTGCGCTGCGTTGAGGTCCGGAAACCGCAGGATGTGCTTTCGCGGAATGAGCAATGTTTCGTACGGCCAAACGGCCCAAAATGGAACAACGACGATCCAATTCTCATTCTCAATCACAATCCGTCGAGCATGCTTCTTCTCATACCTCAGATACTCAGTCAACAGATTTCTCTTGTACTTCCGAAGGTACGCTCGTTGGTGAACATCTTCCTTCAGAGGCTCATTGGGGATGGAACTGCTGGCCCAGATTTGACAGTGCGGATGAGGGTTCGAGCATCCCATGATTTCACCCTTGTTTTCAAAGATCTGCACCCAGCGGTATTGTTGTCCAAGAACCTTCAACTCGTCTGCCCACACGTCGATCACTCCCCTGATTTCTGCGACATTCATCTGCGAAAGAGTCACATCGTGCCGGTGAGAAAAACAGACGACCCGGCAGGTACCCCCGACAGATTCATAGTTGATGAGGGGGTTCCCTTTTGACACGACCGGTGCAGTTTCCGGAATCAATGCGCTGAAGTCGTTGTCGAAAACAAATGTACCAACATAGTCCGGATTCCGAATACCGTTGTGCCGTTCATTGCCGGGACAAAGATAGCACGACGGATCATATCCGGATTGTCTGCCGGAAGAGGACGATTCGAGCTTTCCCTGCCACGGCCTTTTGGAACGATGCGGGGAAACGAGTACCCAGTCGCCCGTCAACGGGTTGAGGCGACGATGGGGATGGTCCGTAATCAAGAAGCCCTTGCCGAATTGTTCTCGTGAAATCACTATTCTGTGAAAAACATTGTCGATTCGTCCGCGAGGTACAGGTTCACGTGTTCTACAATTG
>DATDNS010000187.1:0-4955 GCA_036518155.1 Bacteroidota bacterium | reverse complement strand
GTCACGTCCCATCCGTTTGCATTGTCCCGGTACTCCTCATCAAGGAGCGTTCGTTCATTCTCGGCGATGATCGATTCGTTCGTCAGGGCTTTTACCGTGATGTTCTTCGCCTCAATTTTGATCAGTCGGTCGACAACGAATCCGACTTCGTTTCCGGGCAGCGGCTCTGCGGCGATTGATTTCATAAACTGGTCGTTCACGTACACTTCGAACTTATCCTTCACCTTTCGAAGCGTCAGTTTGTTCGTGCCATTCGAAGCGGCGACGGCATCCGTCTTTTCCCACGGGATCAAATCCGTGTCCACACCGCCGATGCGTTTGACGATCTGATAATAGCCCGTCCCGGTGACTTTGAACATGAGCGTATTACTCCCGTCGGCGTGCCCCCAGACAAGTCCATAGCCGGTATTCTCATCGCCGCCCACCTTGCTGACGGTCGTTTCAATCGAATAGTCATTGTCCTGATTGATCTTGACAGGGATGCACGACATCCACGCCTTTTCCGCATTCAGGCCTTCAAGGGTCAGGCTGCCGCCTGCGATCGACATCGTATGATTCTCATCGCTTCCTTCCGGCCACGAGTTGCTGTTGTTGCTGAATTCGTCAGAGAGGACGGTCTGCTCGCTTGCCGCCGCACCCGCTTGTGTGACAAGTAGACTCGTGAAATGAATCTTCATTTGGCGGTAAACACCAAAACCAACCTTGGAACCGTAGAACGCGAGGGAGGGAGACTGGGCGAGATAACTGTCGTTGAGATAGAAAGAAAGCTGACCGCCGGTTTTCTTGACGGTAATCTTGTTGATGTTTCCCGTCGAAGTGCCGGGGGTGTGAATGAGCGACGAAGCAGTCCACGGAATGAGGTCCGTGTATTTTGCATTCTCGCATTTTCCGTACGTGTAATACCCGTTTGCGGTAATGTTCAGGTAGTAGAAATTATTGACGTCACGGATTCCCCACGCAAGTCCATAGCCGTAGTTATCGACGCCGCTCATTCGCTCAATTGTTGTTTCGAGAGTGAAATCCCGCTGTTCATCGATCGGCAGGACGATGGACCCCATCCAGGTTCCGTCGGCTTTTTTGACATCGGACTCGTAGTAGCCGTCGAAGACACGGCAGCTGTTGTCATCGTTGTCATACTCCGGCCAGGAGTTTGTGTTGTTGTAGAATCGCTCGTCGAGCAGCGTCCGTTCCTGAGCGAACGCTCGGAGCGACGGCGCAAAGAGAAATGCGGCAAGGAGAACGAAGCGGGAGATCCTCACGGCGTACCTCAACTCATATGGTGAATGGACTCGGAAGTTTGGTCGTAATATACTTCCGGGGAGAATTTGAAACAAGCGCCCGTTATTTACATTTATGTGTGTATGCTGGATTTTCGGCATTGGATTGTCCGATGTGTGTGACTTGGCTCAACCAAAAAACGCAGATTGCGAACCCATCGTCATAGGGAGTCAACCCGACAATGCCATCACAGCCCTGCAGCGAGTTGCTCTCTTCCAGGTCTGAAGATATCCCTGAAGGATGCATGATGCCTGCACAATAGCCATCCCGCGATGAAGCCGAACAGCCAATTTGACAACGCTGTCTCTACCAAATGGGCGTGGGCAACCTCCGGGGGCATGTAAGGGTTGGGCAACAACAGCTGTGCACTCCACACTGACAAAAAGCACGCTGTTACGACCGCAACTTGCGCCGATGTACCTTTGAGCATCCTGACCATCGGCAGGAGAAGGACAACCCACAACAATGCGCGGGCAGCCTGGAGCGGAAACATCCACGGCGTTGAATTGAGGATCGTTCCCAACTGGGCCGGGAACGAGCCGGGGTCGGTGCCGCCGTAGTATTTTTGTACAGCGGGATTTTTCCACGCGACGTAGTAACCGAACAGATAATACAATGCTACATAGGCTGCGGCGAGTGCCGCCAACTTCCAAAGCCACTCGTACTGTGTCAATGTCGTGGCGGATATGCGACTCTCAGCCGTCTGCCCTCGCTTCATTTTGCCAAGAATGATCACGGCGATCGGCGTAAAGAGGGCGGATACGACTGCACCCATGAGGAAAAGGCGGGGGACCATTCCGGCCGGCAACTGGGCTCGCAGATACACGAGTGATTCAATTTGCGCGACGACAGTCATGCTCCCGTAGAAACCGAGAAAGACCGCGCCGGTGAGTTTCCAGCGCACCCAACGAGATCGTAGAATCACCGCAGAGAGCGCGATGACCTCCAGGAACGAACTCACCAGCATCGCTTTCATGAGGGCGCCCGTGTCGGCCGGAGCGGCTGAACGCTCGGCTGGGGGAGCAGATACACCGGAAAGCTGGGATGCAATGGCAAAGCAGGCAATGAGCAAGGCAGTCAGAACGACGATTTTGCCGAACAGCACGAAGTATCTCTTTGCGCTCATGAGTGAAGTCCTTGTCTAAAACTAGTGAAGGGATTTCGCGACTGGCCGATTCCGTGAATGATACGACAATCACCTATCCGGCTCCAGAATGACACACTGGATCAAACCGCGATTTCGAGCATCGCAATGTCCGAACTGCAGATCGCCCTGACATTTCGCGTGATCTTTTCGACGTCCCAATTCCACCAGCAAATCTGCTCCAGTCGTCGAATGGTCTCCTCGTCAAAGCGGTACCGGAGAATGTCCGCAGGATTGCCGCCGACGATGGCGAACGAGGGCACATCCTTCGTCACAACCGCGCCGGAGGCAATGATTGCGCCGTTGCCGATCGTGATTCCGGGCATGATGATTGCGCCGTACCCGATCCACACATCGTTGCCGACGACGGTATCACCTTTCATCGGCCATCGCTCCGGTGTGGCAGCTTCCCAGCCTTCTCCGAAGATGGGGAAGGGATATGTCGTAAGCCAGTCGGTCGGGTGATTGCCGCCGTTCATAATGAACTTCACTTCGGCGGCGATCGAACAGAATCGCCCGATCATCAGCAGGTCGCCGACAAAATCGAAATGGTACAGGACATTTGCTTCGAAATGCTCCGGCCCGAGCGGGTCGTCATAATACGTATAGTCACCGACGATGATGTTGGGGCGGGTGATAAAAGGTTTCAGAAATCCGGTTCGTGCGATTCCCGGAATCGGGTGTTTGGTTTCCGGCGAAGGTCCGTCAAGTGCCATAGGAGAATCCGTTCTATGTAGTATATGGTCAGAATGTTTTTGGCGGTGCGATGAACGTGGGTCAGCGGACACGCAAGTCAACCGCGGGCGCCTTCCACGTCAGGCTGTCGCCGACCATCCCGCGGGCATAATTGATGACTTCGATCCTTTCTGGTACGACTTTGATGAGCAGAAGGTATTTCCAGTCGGGAAATGCCTGCGACCAGTACTCACGTTTGTGGTTCAGCTTCTCCTGCGTGTCGTCCACAAGGTACGCTTTTCCCGAAATCGAAACGTAGCCCGACCCGCGTCCGTGGTCTGCATAGTAGAGGCATACTGACGGATTGTTGCGGATGTCCTGAGCCTTGCGGCTGCGGCTGTTCGTGGCAACCCAAACGGTCATGTCGGATTCCGGAGGGAACGGGTTCATCGTCCGGACGTTTGGCTGTCCCGATGAATCGATCGTAACGAGTGCACAATACTTCTGAAGACTCATAAGTTCGCGTGCCGCGGAAATCATTGAGTCGGTTCCTGCACGACTCGCATTTGCGTTCTGTGAAGAGGCATTCGTGGAAACAGCGATGAATATCAGAAGGAAAAAAACGGTCCTTAGTATGGGGATCAGATTGTGTCTCATCGAAATGGCCTGCCTGTCTGAACGGTTAAGGTTGAGATTTGCAAAATCGAATTGATTGAACGACCGGGGAGAATGAAATCAGACTTATCATGGTTGTCGTTCGTTTCAGCGTACAAACAATACTGCAGACGGCGATGACTTCGGTCTCCCGGGGAAGAAACAGGGTTTGCTAAGACAAACGCGAGAAAACAAGCGTGCGGGTGACTGCCGTTCCATCGGGGGCGGTCGTAGGGAGTTGAATAATCAATTCGTCGCCGACGATGCGGACGGCTCTGACGAAAGAGCTGCCGATGTTCGAAGCAGCGATTGATCCTTCGAGTTGTACTGTGAGAGTACCGCGTTGTTGGTCGAGTTCGTATGTACCGAAATATGCATCATAGCCGTTGGCGGCGCTGCTGTTGTTTTTTCCCTGAATTGGCTGCGTCGTGTTTTCGGATCCGGATCGATCCCTTTTCATGAACTGGGCCGCGAAATAGTTTGGCGCGAAACAAAGGACGCCAAGCGGATCGGGCCCGAGAATCGGGTCGACCCGGGGTCTTCCCGATTGATCAATATCTCCCCGTGATTTGAGTTTCCAAATGCCCAGGATTGCTGACGCAAGATTGGGTGTTGGGGTCGGTAGAGGTATCATCTTCTTGCGATGGTGCGATGCTTGTGAAGTGATTCCGGCATAATTGGATTCTGGTGGAAGTCGTGAGAGTCCCGCCGGCGGGGCCGGCGGGATGGCGTTCTCTCACGAAATACTTCAATCACCGAACGCTTTCTCCGGGTTCCGGTGCCGGTATTTCCAAAGCACCTACGCAGCCTTTGGAGACGGCCCGTAGGCGTTCTGGCCGGCATCGCCGTCCGTGCAAAGGAGCACAAGGAGCCAGATAGAGCCTATGACCGGAATGAGGCCGATCAACCACCACCATCCGCTTTTTCCGACGTCGTGCATTCTTCTCACAAACACCGCGATGCTAGGCACCAGGACCGCCAGCAAATACAACATATAGATAACCGGAAATGAACCGATCACAAAATCGACGACCGCCAGGGCCATCACGACGATCAAGTTCAGCAAAAAGAACATCCAGTACTCCTTTCGTCTTGCGCGTCCTTTGAAGTTTGCGTAGTTCTCTTTGACGACCTTCAAGTACCATTCCATAGCGCTATCCTCCTGTTGGATGATGTGAGTGATTGGATTGGAAACTGAAGAAGT
>DATDNS010000186.1:0-2677 GCA_036518155.1 Bacteroidota bacterium | reverse complement strand
CCTGGTCGGACTCAACAACCTCCGGGAGATCTTTTATGACCGACGGTTGTCGAGTCAAACTGTTGCGGGCACAATTGCTCAAGTCGCCCGGAAAGCGTGGAAAAACAAGATACAGATCGCAGGAATTTTCACGATCCTTGTGCTCCTGTTTGTGATTGCCAGGATTACCGTCCCTCCCGCCAACGACAATCCGGTCGCAGCAGACCTCGTCGGCGAGAAGCTCTTCATAAGGAACAGTGTGGGGGAATTGCTCGAGCAAATTGAGGTGGGGTCTGCGACCGTTGCAAAGGCCCTTGGTCCCGACGGGAAGCCTGATCCAAGGAAAATTTGCAGGTTCTTCGACATCGACGGCGACGGGAAGAATGAATTTCTCTACACGGAAGACAGCAACCCGGATACCGGGTTTGTCAGCAGGCTCTACTGCCGTTCGCTATGGCGAAAACTCACCCGATGGCAGATATCGTTCCGGGAACCCTACTCGTTCCCCCGGAATCCGGTCGGTTACCGCCAGCACCTCACGATCGACAATTTTATCGTCGGGAAGTTCGACCGGGACGGAACTCCTGAGATTTTCGTAACGGCTCACGACATGTTTTTTCCGTGCGTTGTCTACAAACTCAACGCCCTTACAGGAAGAGTTCTTGCATCGTATCTTCACATCGGCCATCTGAGTGTGCTCGGAGCGACAGATATGAACGGGGATGGATCGCCGGAAATCGTCATTGCAGGTTGGAACAATGCATTTGAAATGACTGCCGTTGCCGTTCTTGACCCTCGTTTGATAAGCGGGCATTCTCCCCTGAAGGAAACGTACAAACCGGAGAACGTGAAGGACGGGACGGAAGTATTCTATGTTCTCATCCCTCCGACGACCAACGCTGAATCGATGGAAGACCGGCCGATGAACGCAGGCCCCCAGGGGTTGGAAGTCGATACACGAAGAAAAACATTCAACCTCACCATTGCCGATCTGCAGGTCACTCTGCCCGCCTCGCGGCAGGTTCTCACAGGTTCGCTCATTTGCACGTTCGACAGCACGATGCGCGTTACGAACGTCAATTCCACGACAACGTGGGATCACGCGGCACAAGTTCTGCACAAGGAAGGAAGACTGTCGAAGGTTCCGGATGCGGCATACTTCAATGGCGAGTTTGCACGATCGATGCTTTACTGGGACGGCGACCACTGGCAGCATAGCCCGGTGATGAATAAACGGTACGTGAAGGCACTGAAGGATATGGGCTTAAACTGACTGCCGCCTTCACACGGCTTCGTCTGCGGCATTCAAAAAAAAGGCGATTCCGGGAGGAACCGCCTCTTTTGTTTACCAGGTACCGACGTACTCCTATTTTTCCACGAGGTTCGCCCGCAGGTATTCCCTGTTCATTCTCGCGATGTGCGTCACTTTCACTTCCTTCGGGCATTCCGCTTCGCACGCATAGTTGTTCGAGCAGTTGCCGAATCCCTCTTTGTCCATTTGCTCCACCATCGCCAGGACACGCTGCGTGCGCTCTGTTTTGCCTTGCGGCAGCAGTGCGAGCTGTGAGACCTTGGCAGCGACAAAGAGCATGGCAGAGGAATTTGGACATGCCGCGACGCACGCGCCGCAGCCGATGCACGAGGCGGCGTCCATCGCTTCTTCAGCGACCGGCTTCGGGACAAGAATGGCGTTCCCGTCCGGGATTCCGCCCGTTTTGGCTGAGGTGTAGCCGCCGGCCTGCATGATCCTGTCAAGGGCCGTACGGTCCACCACAAGATCCTTGATAATGGGGAAAGCGTTCGCTCTCCACGGCTCGATCGTGATGACATCGCCGTCCTTGAACGTCCGCATATGAAGCTGGCACGTGGCAATTGCCCTTCCGGGTCCGTGCGCACGTCCGTTGATCATCAATCCGCAGCTTCCGCAGATCCCTTCACGGCAATCGTGGTCAAACGCAATCGGATCCTCGCCTTTCTTGACGAGGTCGGTGTTCACGACATCGAGCATCTCCAGGAACGACATATGCGTCGAGACATTCTTTGCCTCGTACGTTACGAGTCTTCCCGTATCGTTCGGATTCCGTTGACGCCATACTTTGAGAGTGAGATTCATTACTTATAACTCCTTTGAGATGGAATAACGTATTCAAAGTTCAGAGGTTCTTTGTTCAGCACAGGTTTCTTGTTGACACCCTTGTATTCCCACGCAGCCACATACGAGAATCGTTTGTCGTTTCGCTTTGCTTCGCCTTCCTCCGTCTGATATTCTTCGCGGAAATGGCCGCCGCACGATTCTTCCCGGTGGAGTGCATCGAGCGCCATCAATTCACTGAGTTCAAAATAGTCAGCGACGCGTCCTGCCTTTTCGAGTTCGGCATTGAGTTCATTCCCCGTTCCGACGACGTTGACGTCCTGCCAGAACTCTTCACGCAATTTCGGGATGAGTGACAGCGCCTTCTTGAGACCCGCCTTGTTGCGTCCCATGCCGACATAATCCCAAAGGATCTTGCCCAGGGCGATGTGGAATTCATCCACCGTTCTCTTGCCTTTGATGGAGAGAAATTTTTTCACCAGTTCGGTGATTTTCGTTTCCGATTCCTGGAACGCAGCGTGTTTCGTATCCACGGGTTTGAACTTTGTCCCGCCGAGGTAATTCCCCACGGTATAGGGAAGAACGAAATACCCGTCTGCCAAACCC
>DATDNS010000185.1:0-3873 GCA_036518155.1 Bacteroidota bacterium | reverse complement strand
TAGCAATCCATTCTACGGCTGCTTCGGGTGCTTAGGAAACAAGGGCTTTGGTGTGGACGCAATGTTCCAAAGCTCGCCACAGGATTCGTTGTTCGTCGTGTGGGGAGGGAATTCTATCAAGCACCCGGTAATCTATTAACTACAACGAAGAGGATCCGACAGCCTCTCCAACTCATGGAGGAACTAACATCTATGAAACACCGAACAGGATACACGATCACGCTGTTATTACTTCTTTCAGGCCTCTTCATCGGTTCAACTCCCCCATCCGATTCCGTAGGACTCTCAAAAGGTCAAACCGTCTATGTTTCGGTCTATTCCAATATCCTCACCGCTCCCCGGGGCATACCATTCTCCCTCGAAGCGACGCTCATCATCCGCAATACCGACATGACCAACACATTGAAAGTCAGCACGGCAGATTTCTACAATACAGAAGGGAAAGTTATTAAGCAGTTTGTCGAATCTGCGATGATTCTCAAACCGCTCGAGACAAGATATATTTATCTCCCGGAGAAAGGAACTGAAGGAGGACTGGGAGCGAACTTTATCATACGTTGGTCGGCAGATCGGGCGATCAATGCTCCAATTGTCGAATGTCTTATGATCGGTGCACGGTCGAGTCAAGGCATCTCGTTTATCAGCCCTGGGAAAGTGATCGAAGAACACTCGCGTTAACAGTTCAGGCGACGTGAAATCATTTCAGAAAATGACTGAATCGACAGCCCGTTACATCTCGACGAGAGATCTTGCCGTTCATTTCATTCGTCTTGCAGCAGGGGTGATAGTCGTCGCTTTGCCGATCTTCGGTGGCGCAGGGACCATCCAATATTGGAATGGTTGGCTGTTCATGGCGGCCCTTTTCGTTCCGATGACAGTTGCGCTAGTCTATCTCTACAAAAACCACCGCGCATTGCTTGAGAAACGATTGAAGGTCCGCGAAAAAGAACGAGAACAGAAGACCTACGTTAAACTGTCTCTGCTCTGGTTTTTCATTTCATTTGCAGTTCCCGGATTGGATTATCGCTTTGGATGGTCATCCGTCCCCGTCTGGCTTGTTGTGACATCCGTCTTTGTCATGATCGGTGGCTATGTCCTCTTCATGGTGGCGATGGTGCAAAACAGTTTTGCCTCAAGGGTGATCGAACTGCAGTCAAACCAGCGTGTGATCGATACCGGCCTGTACTCGATCGTTCGTCACCCGATGTATATGGCGGCATCAATCATGTTCACGGCCTGCCCCCTCGTCCTCGGATCATTCTGTGCGTTGATTCCGAGCGCATTGCTGCCGGTCTTACTGGCTTATCGGATTCGGAATGAAGAACGGATCTTGCTCACGGGTCTGGCGGGCTATGGAGAATACACGCAACGTGTGAAATACAGAATGATTCCGTATGTTTGGTAGAGCGATAACCGTGCAGAAGCGTGTCGTGAACGCAGGATTCGTCACTGCGCCTCAGGAGCACCGTTTAACATCGTTTACAAAACAATTCCGGCAACGAATTCGTACATGATCTCGCCATGAATCTGCCATTCACTCAAGAGCAGTTCCTTTCGGTCTTCGAACACTACAACCATGCAGTCTGGCCCGCGCAAATCATCCTGAATCTGCTCGGACTCGGGGCGGTTGTCCTTGCTGTCAAACGTCTCGATTCATCGAACAGAATCATCGCGGGCATTCTGGCAACACTCTGGGTATGGATCGGGTTGGCGTATCATCTGGCCTTTTTTGCTTCCATCAATCCCGCGGCAAATATTTTCGCCCTGTTCAATGTTCTGCAGGGGATGCTGTTTCTGGTTCTCGGCGTCGTCAGACCCAGGTTGTCGTTCGGTTTTCGGAGCGACATCTACGGTTACGTTGGTGCCCTCTTTGTCGTGTATGCCATGATTCTTTATCCGGCACTTGGATACACTCTGGGCCACGTCTATCCCAAGGCCCCGACATTCGGACTTCCCTGTCCGACGACAATCTTCACGTTTGGATTGCTGTTGTGGACGGACATGAAGCTCCCCAGGATTGTGCTTGTTATTCCGCTCCTCTGGTCGATCGTTGGTTTTACGGCGGCGACGACTCTCGGAATCCGGGAGGATATCGGACTGCTTGTTGCAGGCGTCCTCGGAACCGGACTTATTCTGTTCCGCGATGCCCGCGCCAGAAAGACCGAAGTCGGAATCAGCAATGCCGGTTGAATGACATGCAGCGATCACAGTGACTCTTGACACAAGTATTTTCTTCCACATCCAGTCACATTCCTCAAAGGAGATTTCCATGAAGCGAGTTTCCGCTGCCAGGCAGATCCTCTCACTCTTCGTGATGATTGTTTGTGCCTCGTTCCTTGCCACGGCCCAATCCGGGCTTTCACCGGAGGTCGAGCAAAAGATCGATACTCTCGCCATCACAAGTCTCGCCAAAACCGGCGTTCCAAGCGCGTCGGTGGCAGTCGTCAAAAACGGCCGGATTGCATTCCTCAGAGCATACGGCAATGCCCGCATCGATCCCCGAACACCGGCCACGACCAGGATGCGGTACAGCATAGGATCCATCAGCAAACAGTTCACCGCAACAGCCATCCTCCTCCTCCAGGAAGAAGGCAAATTGTCCCTCGACGATCGTGTTTCGAGGTTCCTGCCGGACCTTACCCGCGCGAATGAAGTGACACTCCGACAGCTTCTGTCCCACACATCGGGATACCAGGATTATTGGCCGCAAGATTACGTGATGAAGCCCATGCTGCAACCGACAACTGCGCAGAAGATAATGGAACAATGGGCACACAAGCCGTTGGATTTCGAGCCCGGCACCAAGTGGCAATACAGCAACACGAATTTTGTGATTGCGGGAGCAATTGTGGAAAAAGCCGCCGGCATGCCATTACTCCAGTTCTTGCACGAAAAAATATTCAACCCGTTGGGCATGAAGAGCGTGAGCAACATCGACAACGAGAAACTCGGGGAAGAGGACCCGACGGGATACTTCCGCTACGCGCTCGGTCCGCTGCGCCCTGCTCCAAAAGAAGGTCAGGGTTGGCTTTTCGCGGCCGGCGAGCTTGCGATGACAGCGCAGGACCTGGCAACGTGGGATATTTCCGTAATTGACCGGACGATTCTCAAGCCGTCGTCGTACGAACTGCTAGAAACCGAAGTCTTGCTGAACAACGGTGTCGGTTCGCGATATGGACTTGGCGTCGACGTCGGTATGGAAGCGGGGCATCGCACGATTGCCCACGGCGGTGAAGTGTCCGGATTTACTTCGTCGAATATCATTTTACCCGATGATCGCGCCGCCGTCGTTGTTCTGACGAATCAGGATGCCGCAAGTGCCTCCGGCATCATCGCACACGGAATCCTTCCTCTCCTGTTCACGGTGGTGGATTCCACGACGGCAACGAAGACGGCACAGGCCCGCGCAATCTTTGAAGGATTGCAGAAGGGAACGATTGACCGATCGCTCTTTACAGAGAATGCAAACAATTACTTCAACGACGAGGCTTTGAAGGATTTCGCCAGTAGTCTCGCCCCCTTTGGATCGCCGAAAGAGTTCACGCAGGTTGGTACGAGCCTTCGGGGCGGCATGACGCTGCGTCGGTACCGGGTCAGGTTCGCGAACAAAACCCTGACGGCTTGGACATTTGAGTTACCGGATGGAAAACTGGAACAATACCAGGTCGCAGAATAACTTCGGGGCTGAACACAGAACAGAAGAAACGGGTTTCGACCAGACTTTAACTTTTCTCTGACTACGGTGGGGACCCGCCGAACTTAGTTGCGCCAGTACGAATATTTCGCTGAAGTTTTCGTTTTTTGGAATCGTTTTCCGTCGTCCATGGCGGAGGACGATTCTCATACTTGCAGGTCTGAACACGTTAATCATTG
>DATDNS010000184.1:0-5091 GCA_036518155.1 Bacteroidota bacterium | reverse complement strand
TGGTTCCGTATTTCGGCCTCCTGACCATCCTGATCCTCTCGACGATCGTCGCAACGTTCAGCGAGCCGCCGATCATTCCGAAAGTGGTTTTTGCGATCGGTTCGATCGGCTTCCTGCACCTGGCGGAGATCGTATTCCTGTCCCCGAAATTTGTCGGAGGAAGGGTCGGGCTCCATCCGCTCCTCATCATTCTTTCTCTTCTCGTCTTTGCGTATTTTCTCGGGTTCATCGGTCTGATCGTTGCCGTACCGGCGACGGCGCTCATTCTCCTCTTCGTGCGAGACTGGGAAGACCGGAGGCGCGGCATCGTTCACCCCGCATCTTCCCGCAATGTGATGTAGATGGCAGGGATTCTGTATCTCGTCGCCACTCCGATCGGCAATCCGGAGGACATGACGCAACGCGCTATCCGCGTTCTTCGTGAAGCCGATGTCGTCGTATTCGAAGAACGGAAGGAAGGGGCGAGACTTCTGCATCATCTCGGCCTGGAAAAAGTCGTCGAAAGCCTGAACGAACACAATGAAGCGGCGGCCACGTCCGTTATCCTCGACAAACTCAACGAAGGCAAAAACGTCGCGTTAATATCCGATGCGGGAACGCCCGTGTTCTCCGACCCGGGGCGGATCCTGGTGCGCAAAGCCACCGAGCGCCGCGTCAAAATCGTTCCGATCCCGGGCGCTTCCTCGCTCATGCCTGCTCTGACAGTCTCAGGTTTTCCGATTGACCAGTTCGTCTTCTACGGCTTTCTCTCGCCGAAGCGAAACCGCAGGCTTTCGGAATTGCAGGAGCTCAAACGGGAGAAACGGACGGTGGTGCTCATGGAGGCGCCGTATCGGCTGGTACAACTCGTGCGGGATATTGCGGAAGTACTTGGATCGAACCGGAAGGTGTGCGTCGCGTTCGACCTCACGCTGCCGACGGAGGAAATCTTTCACGGCACTGCCGCCGAACTCTACCAACAATTCTCAAAGACAGGGAAGAAAGGGGAGTTCGTCCTGATCCTCGACAGCACCGGAGCTTGATGAACGCGCGATCAGGGAGCCTTGACCTGCTGGACAGGTGCAATCTCGGGCTCCGGAGGCGGTAACAGGACCGCGCAGGAGACCACAGTTGTCCACAGACCATTCTTGTCCCCCTCAGCGGACTGCGTAACGTTGAACGTCCGGACGATCTTTCCCGACATTTTGTAGATCTTTTCCCGTTCATCCCACGCCGTATTCGGATCGAATTCCACACCGAGCGTTGATGCCAGCATTGTCGCGGCCAGGTCCTCGGCATAATCGCCCGCCCGTTCGTCGGTCTCACCGTAGGGGTGATGTTCCGACAAATAGCCGTACTGCGTCTCGTCGGACGGCTGTGCGACGCCAATGGATGCTGCGATGAGCCGGTTGGGTTCGTTTGTGGCGTTACGCGCCATAACGACGAACGTGATTGCACCCGATTGAAGGAGCTTGAGCCCGTCTTCCTTTGTGATCCGCTTACAGGCGGGGGGATAAATGCTGGAAACCGTCACCAGATTGCATTTTTCGATTCCCGCACTGCGCAAGGCCAGCTCAAATGATTGAAGGTAGTCCTTGTGTCTCCCGACGCCCTTCGTGAAAAACATTTTCTGTGGTACAAACACCGTTGTTCTCCGCCGTAGTTATGATCGATGAAGTGAACTGGTAAACTTCTTCCTACTGTAACACCCTCAGGAAACGCCGTTTCCCGACCTTAATAATGAATTCCGGCCTCTTCGGGACCGGCGCATTGAAATCTGTAATCTTCTCGCCGTCGATGGACACACCCCCTTGTTCGATCAACCTCCGGGCGTCGCTCTTCGACGACGCGAGCTTCGAATTGACAAGGAGCGTGGAAATGCTGATTGCCCCGTTTTCCTGCTTCAATGAAAATTCTTCCACCTCGTCCGGAAGACTCTTCTCCACGAAAATCCTGTCGAATTCCTCTTCGGCATTCCGGGCAATATCGGCATTATAATAGAGTTCCACAAGCGTTCGGGCCAACCGGCGTTTCATGTCCCGCGGGTTGGTTTTCGCGTCCGACAATTCTTTCTTGATCGCCGCAAGTTCCTTGTTTGGAACATCCGTTGCCAGTTCGAAATATGTATAAATGAGCGGGTCGGGGATTCTCAGTGTCTTCCCGTACATGTCCTTCGGCGTATCGCTGATGCCGATGTAGTTGTCATATGACTTGCTCATTTTCTCGGTGCCATCCGTTCCCACGAGCAGAGGCATGGTCAGGATGACTTGCGGCTCCTGGCCGAATTCCTTCTGGATGTCGCGCCCGACGAGCAAATTGAATTTCTGGTCGGACCCGCCGAGCTCTATATCTGCGTGAACGGCTACAGAGTCCATCGCCTGTGCGAGAGGGTAGAGGAATTCGTGAACGCTGATCGGTTCGCCGGCCTTGTACCGCTCGGTGTAGTCGTCACGCTCGAGCATCCTTGCGACCGTATACTTGCTGGCAAGGTGAATGACATCCGCGAAACTCATCTTGGCAAGCCACTCGGAATTGTAGAGCATCGTAATGTGCTGCGCCGAGAGGATCTTCGTTGCTTGTTCGAAGTAGGATTGTCCGTTCCTGCGGGTTTCTTCGAGCGTCAACGACGGCCGTGTTTTGCTTTTTCCCGTCGGGTCGCCGATCATTCCCGTAAAATCGCCGATGATCAGGATCGCCTGGTGGCCGAGTGACTGGAATTGGCGGAGTTTTCTGAGGACGACGGAATGACCGAGATGAAGGTCTGGCCGGCTGGGATCGCATCCAAGCTTGACGTTGAGAGATTTCTTGGTCTTGATGGACTTCTCAATCTTCCGGGCGAGATCCTCTTCGGGAATGATCTCGGTAGCGCCCCGTTTGATGAGGTCCATCTGTTCGTTGAGTGGTGGGAACAATTCCTAGGTGTAACTCCTACGTAATGTTCTGGCTATGCGCCGCTGGGCATCGCGTTTTGCGATCGCTTCCCGTTTGTCGTAACTCTTTTTCCCCTGCGCAAGGGCAAGCTCGACTTTTGCGAACGGGCCTTTGAAATACATCGAAAGCGGAATCAGCGACAAACCCTGCATCGTGATTTTCGCAACGAGCTTGCGCATTTCCTTTTTTTGAATCAGCAGTTTGCGGGTCCTGACAGGGTCGTGATTGTTGATGTTTCCGTGTTCATAGGGACTGATGTGCAGGCCAAAAAGCCACAACTCCCCGTTCTTCACGAGCGCATAACTGTCCTGCAGGTTGGCCGTCTTTTTGCGCAGAGACTTTACTTCTGTTCCCTTCAGTACGATTCCCGCCTCAAAAACCTCCAGAATGTGGTAGTCGTGCCGCGCTTTCCTGTTGGAGACAATGAGCTGCCCTTCGGTCTCAGCCATGCGGTAAAAAATTTGATTCAAACATAAAAGAAAAGTGTGCAATAATCAATTAAAAACGTGTATTTTTCCGCGAATTTTCCAAGCACAGTACACGACCGGTACTGCGAAGCGACGACACTTTCCTCGCTGGAAATCTGTTTCTGTTTTGCCGCGATGCAGATCGTCAACAGAGAGTGGCCGGCGAGAAGAGCGTTGCACCGCCGTCACCGAAAATCTCATCAAGCCTCCGGCGATGGCGCGTTGGAGGACGCGAATGGCTGATGCAGTCGGCGACGGTTATCCCGCGACACGAACCCTGGCAACGGCCGACATTTTCCGAAAAATGAGCAGGTTGCCTTTGCCTCCATAACTGAGTATATTGACGAAGTTTTGTCGCCTCCGGCCGACAAAAACGTTCGTGAATCAATCATTCTGAAAGGAAAATGATGGCTGACCGACAATTCGACTTGACAGTTGTGGGAGCGGGACCGGGCGGATATGTCGCCGCAATTCGCGGGGCACAATTGGGAATGAAGGTTGGGATTGTTGAGCGGGACAGACTTGGCGGTATCTGCCTCAATTGGGGATGCATCCCTTCCAAGGCGCTGCTCAAAAGCGCCGAAATGTACAACAATTTCAAACGAGCGGAGGAATTCGGTTTCACCTACAAAGACCTCAAGTTCGATTTCAACAAGATCATCAAGAGAAGCCGTGATGTTTCCGACCGCATCACGAAGGGGGTCGAGTACTTGATGAAAAAGAACAAGATTGAGGTGGTCGCTGGGACTGCAAAACTCACTGGAAAGAATTCTCTTGAAGTGAGCAGCAACGGGAAAGTCTCCGACACGATAAAGTCAAAAAACATCATCCTCGCCACCGGCGGAAGACCGAGGTCGATTCCCGGGGTTACCATCGACAGGAAGAAGATCATCACGAGCACAGAAGCTATGACGCTACCGGAGCAACCGAAGTCGATGGTTGTCATCGGAGGCGGAGCGATCGGAATCGAATTTGCCTATTTCTATGCGTCTCTGGGGACGAAGGTGACCGTCGTCGAAATGCTCCCGTCCATTCTTCCAAATGAAGACAGGGAGATCACCAAAATCCTTGAATCAAGCCTGAAAAAGCTTGGAATTGAAATCCTTACGAGCACAAAGGTGGAAGGGGTCAAAGTAGGTGCCGGCGTTACGGTCAAAGTGTCAGGTGCCGAAGGAACAAAAGAAGTCAATGGCGATGTTGCATTAATGGCGATCGGAGTTCAAGGAAACGTCGAAAACCTTGGTCTTGATGAAGTCGGTGTCAAAAATGAGAAGGGCTTCATCAAGGTGGATGAATTTGGACTGACGAGTGTCCCGGGAATCTATGCCTTGGGTGATGTGTCGGGTCCGCCTCTGCTTGCCCACGTTGCTTCTCACGAAGGGATCGTTGCAGCCGAACACATGGCAGGCAAAGCAACACACGGAACCGACCGAACCACATTTCCAAGCTGTACCTACTGTCAGCCTCAGGTTGCCAGCATCGGGATGACCGAAGAAGCCGCGCTCAAGGCAGGATACAAATTGAAGATCGGCAGGTTCCCGTTCCGGCCCCTCGGCAAAGCGATGGCGATCGGAGAGACAGAGGGAACCGTCAAGTTGATTTTTGACGAGAAGTATGGCGAGCTCCTCGGGGCCCACATTATTGGGTCTGAGGCAACGGAAATGATTGCCGAGCTTGGAATGGCAAAAGCCCTTGAAACGACCTGGGAAGAGCT
>DATDNS010000183.1:0-3197 GCA_036518155.1 Bacteroidota bacterium | reverse complement strand
ACGTGTCGCTGCAGGCATTGAGCGCAGATCGCCTTCATCATGCACTGCATTGGGGAATTGATCGACGCAATCCCGACGTGGTGTTCGTTCAGGTACGGTTTCAACACGGTATGTCTCGACTGCGAAACTGCGTTCATCATCCTGTCGGAGCCAATGGCGATGATTCGTTTCGCGTCATTAAGGGGAATCGGCACGGGACCGAATTCTCCTTTGGCATATGCCTCCATCGCCTGGATGATGTTGCCGCGGAAGGTCCTGTCTTGCGGACGCTTTGTCTCAATGAGATCGCCGGTGTCCACGCTGTACACAACGACATCTGTCGAGGCTTCGATTTCTTCACGTTTGTAGAAGTCGGATTTCTTCCGGTAACCGGCAAAGTAAATGACCTTGCTGTTTTTTGCCTTGTAGGCTTTTGCGATGGAAAAGAGTACTGCATTGCCGAGCCCCCCGCCAAGGAGCAGGACGGTCGTGTTTTCTTCAACTTCCGTCGGGCAGCCTGTCGGTCCCATCAAAACAACACGCTGACCTGGTTTGAGTGTGCCACAAAGGCGGGAGCTCGTGCCCACTTCAAGCGCTATCAGACTGATCAGGCCCCGATCCTTGTCGACCCACGCACCAGTGAGTGCGATCCCCTCCATCATCAGAAGCGTTCCTTCAAGGATTGGGGAATCCGTCTCATAGTTTTGGAGACGATAGAACTGCCCCGGCTGAAACTTGCGTGCGGCACGGGGAGCCCGGACGACGATCTCGACGATCGTCGGCGTCAGCCGCTCGACCTTCTCGACGGTTGCTCGAAGCTCACTTTCCAGAACTCCGGTGAATGTCTTCCAGTCATTGATTGCAGTCTGCCACGCCTTCTGGCTTGTTGTCGAACCGTTGAAGAGCTCGAGCACTTTCTTGTACCCGGTCTTCGCAGATGCCATTGCCTTCACAACGTTGCCGGCGTATTCAGGGTGATTGTCGCCATAGAACGTGACGAATTTGCCGTTCCGCTCGTAGGAAGTGAAGAATCCGTGGTCGTCCTCGCTCGATTGGACTTTGCGCAATTCCCCTTCATTGGAAATCCCGTAGCTCTGGAAGTACTGGTTCCATTCATCCAGTTCAAATGTCCCCGGGTGCTCGCGTTCGTACATGACATTCGGCACTGTCCCCGCGGCAACAAAAAGAGATTTTGCTGCCACCCGGACCGATTCGCCGGTACTTTTCCACTTTCCACCGATCATCTCCTGCCGCTCGAACACCATTTCCTTGAGAGCGCCGAATTCGTCCGGTACGGCCTCAAGGGGGTTCATTTTTTCGACGAACGCGATCCCTTCTTCGAGGCTCTTGATGACTTCTTCGTGGTTGAGTCTGTAGGCAGGGGAATCGGCCAGCGATTTTCGGTAGTAAATTTGTACTCCCCCCCACGATCGAAGAAGAGGAATGAAATCGGGCTTTTCGTCGGCCCGGGCCGCCCGTTGGCGTTCCCGGTCGATGGCCTCGGCGTGGCGGAGGAAGGTCTCAAGAATTTTCCATTCTTCGGCGTCATACATCGCACGGATGTTTTCGATCCCGTGCTCGCGGACGAGAACATCATACCGTTTCCTGATCTTCTCAACCTGGACAGGATAGTATGCCATCAGTTCCGTTGCCGTGTCGATGGCTGTGAGACCCCCGCCGATCACGGCGGCGGGCAACTGTACCTGGAGGTTCGTGAGCGATTCTCTTTTCCCGGCGCCTGTGAGCTGCAGCGCCATGAGAAAATCGCTCGCTTTGCGAATTCCGCGAATGAGGTTATTCTTCATGGTCACGAACGTCGGTTTTCCAGCGCCGCTTGCTAGGCACACGTGGTCGATCCCAAGGCTCCACGCGTCATCGACGGAAAGCGTTCCGCCGAACCGGACACCGTCGTATAAGCGAAAGTTCTGTCGCCGCAGGATATTCAGATAAATAACGGTCAGAAAATTCTTGTCCCATCGGACGGTGATTCCGTACTCGGAGACCCCGCCGAATCCGAGCAGGATGCGCTCGCTGAGTTTATGGGTAATGGACGAAAAATCCTTCAAAGGCTGGAACTTGGTTTCGGCATCGCCCACCAGGTCTTTTGGCAGCGGTTCAATCTTGAGTCCATCGATGCCGATGACACCGTATCCTTCGTTAAGAAAATAGTGAGCGAGAGTATACCCTGCAGGTCCCATGCCGACGACCAGGATCTTCTTCCCGTTATAGGGAAGGGCATGAGGTCGCTGGATGTTCAGTGGATTCCATCGCGTCAGGAGAGAGTAAATCTCAAAACCCCACGGCAAATTCAGGACGTCGGTCAGGATACCGGTTTCAATCTGAGGAATATTCACCGGGTCCTGCTTTTGGTAAATGCACGCCTTCATGCAATCGTTGCAAATCCTGTGTCCGGTGCCCGGACACATCGGGTTGTCGATCGCAATAATTGCCAGAGCTCCGATCGGATCGCCGTGGCTCTTCAAGAAATGGGATTCGGATATTTTCTGATCAAGCGGACAACCCTTCAATTCATAGCCGAGAGGATTATTCCGATATCCGGACTTCTCGCGGAATCCTTTGGAACACGAATCCTTGTTGCGTTCGTGGCAAAAGATACAGTAGTCCACTTCACTTTCGACTTCTCGTTGTGTGAACCGGGGGTCGGTCAGATCGAAACCATCCCGCCTCCGATAATGTGTTGGTGCGCCAATCTGCGTGCCCGGTGCCGGCGAATCAACGACCGCAGTCTCGACAAGGTGTTCGTAGTCCAGCGCTTCTGGCAGTTTGAAGCTAACCCAACCCTTCGTCTGTTCGGATCCGGAGTAATACTCCAGGACAATCCAGCGCTCAAAGACTTCAATCATCGAAGCGAGAAACTTCCGCAACTGTTCACGATCGGACCCGGAGGGGACCAGGTTCCTGAGCGACGATTTCTTCTCCATCCGTCCGGCGAGTTGCGCCAAGTAGTCGCGTGACCAGTCCGGGAGACTCTCCTTCGTCGTTTTGTCAAGCTCCAGCAGTTCCACAACGATTGCTGCAGCGGAGAGTTCCGGGTCGTCCTTCGGCACGTCCGTAAATGCCGAAGCGATGTCGGCAGCAACGTTGCGCAAGGACAACGCATCAAAGCCGAGGGCGGCCTCACGGGTGTACTTCTTCAGTGCCCTCCGACTGAAGAATTCCGTCTTGAATTTCAGGATGACCTGGTCGCGGAGTGTTAC
>DATDNS010000182.1:0-2773 GCA_036518155.1 Bacteroidota bacterium | reverse complement strand
GGTACCGTCAATTGAAATGGTCAGGATGGTGAACTCCGGGACGGAAGCGACCATGAGTGCAATCCGGCTGGCGCGCGCATTTACCGGCCGCGAAAAGATCGTCAAGTTCGAAGGATGTTACCACGGTCATGCCGATTCGTTCCTCATCAAGGCCGGGTCCGGAGCCATGACACTGGGAATCCCTGACAGCCCCGGCGTCACACGGTCAACGGGAAACGACACTCTCACGGCGCAGTTCAACAGTCTGCCGTCTGTAGAGCAACTCGTCGACGCTCACCAGAAACAAATCGCGTGTGTCATTGTCGAGCCGGTCGTCGGGAATATGGGATGCGTTCCCCCTGCCTCTGGATTCCTTGAAGGGCTTCGGAACATCTGCACGAAGAACGGAATTGTTCTCATCTTCGATGAAGTCATGACGGGATTTCGCGTGGCACGCGGAGGAGCGCAGGAGCTGTATCACATTGTTCCGGATCTCACCACGCTTGGTAAGATTATCGGCGGAGGACTCCCAGTCGGCGCTTATGGCGGGAGGAAAGACATCATGAGCATGGTCGCACCGTCCGGACCAGTATACCAGGCCGGAACACTTTCCGGCAACCCCCTGGCTATGGCGGCGGGCCTGGCGACGCTTCGAATTCTGCAGGAGACTCCTGATTTCTACAAGAAGCTGGAAGAACAATCGTTGCGACTCGAGAACGGAATCCAGAGGATCATCGAAAAAAAGAAGCTCCCGGTAACACAGAACCGGGTCGGCTCGATGTTCACGCTTTTCTTCACCGCCACTCCTGTCGTTGATTACACGAGCGCAACGAAGGCAGACACAAAACGCTTCTCGCGCTACTACACGGAAATGCTCGGGCGGGGGATTTATCTGGCGCCATCGCAGTTTGAAGCAGCGTTTCTCTCGAGCGCCCACTCACAACAGGATATCGATGCAACGATCGCTGCGGCAGAGGAATCACTCTTCAGCGTATTTTCAGCCCCGTAACCGTTCCCTCGCTTCTTTCCTGTTAATTCGTCAGCCGTTCACGCAAACGAATCCGTTTTCATGTAGGACCAGTCGGGTTGCTTGAATTGTTGATGGTCGTCGTACGTAAACGTGTGCGCTTGTTCATCAAAGTCGACGATTTTTGGAATCTTGAGTTCCCGTGTCAGTGCACACGCAGAAGAACAGTGTGACTGGAACTCTTCTGAAAATCGGCCGATGAGACTCTCGATCACGAGATGTTCTCCCGTCGGAAGGGCGCACCGATTTCCCTGATCGACTGTTCCGCATCGTGCGAGAATCGTGTCGATATCCGACTGCGTGCCCTTGCCTTCGACAAGAAGGTTCAGGTGTTCGGTGATTTCGCCTGAGCTGAATTTGCACGGGGGACATTGACCGCACGATTCGACATAGAGAAATCTCGAAACAAGCGCAGCCGCTTTCACCATGCATGCAGAATCATCGTAGACGATAAATCCTCCCGAACCAAGACCCGAACCGATTGCCCGCATGCTGTCAAAATCCAAAGGCACATCAAGGTGGCCCGGCGTGAGTACGCCGTTCGAGACCCCCGGGAATATTGCTTTCAGAGAATGACCCTTGCGAACTCCGCCGGCAGCGTTCTCAATCAAATCGCGCATCGATGTCCCCAGCGGCAATTCGAAGCAACCAGCACGCTCGACATCTCCACAAACCGTAAAGATCATCGTCCCGGGAGAATCGACCGTTCCCGTCTGCCGGAACCAATCGGGTCCGTTTTGCATGATCAAGGCAACGTTTGCAAGAGTCTCCGCGTTATTCACAAGAGTGGGATTGTCCTCCAACGGATGACGGAAGAGTCCTTCAATATATGGCGCAAGCCACCGGGGTAACGGAAGATTTCCTTCGACGACTTCAAGCAGAGCTTTCTCCTCGCCAAAGAGGTACTCCTCCGGGCCCAAAACGAGCTCAATATTCAGGTCGTGCCCTTTGGGAAAGAGGCGGGCTTTGTGAAATTCGTCGATCGCCTTTCTCAGCCGTTCAGCCACTTGCCCGAAGGAGCGTTTGATACAGATGAAGACCCGTTCAGCGTTGACTGCGTGTGCCGCGATTGCAAGCCCCTCAAGCGTCCTGTAGGGATTCATGCGGAGAAGGTACCGATCCTTGAACGTTCCCGGCTCGCCTTCCGCGCCATTGCAGCAGGCATAGCGCTTGCCGCGTCCGCTGCCCACAACGCTGGCCCATTTGACTCCCGTCGTAAATCCTGCCCCTCCTCTCCCCCTCAATCCCGACTGTTTCAGTTCATCGATAATTTGATCAGGAGACATTCCAAGCGCGCGTCGCAGGCCGGTGAGGCCGCCGCTCGCTTCGTATTCCTGGAGCGAGTTAATAGGCTTGCCGTCGACCGGCAGCAACCGACGTTCCTCACGAACAACACGCTCAACCCTTTTCGCATCCTTTCTGTGTACACCTACCGGCTCGACCGGCGCAGGTGTAGCAACCTGTCCGGCCACTGCAGGATGAAGAGGTTCCTCACCATCGAGCGAGAGGGTCAGAAGAAACGTGCACTCTTCGACTGCAACCATGCTATGCTGGATTTTGGATTGGAGCGTCAGGATTTGCCCTTTCTCCAGTGTTACGGTGCGGAGCGGAGTACTGAATTTCATTTTCCCTTCCAGCATTTGAACACTGATCGATCCATTTGCCTGATGGGAAGCGACCTTCGTCCCCCCGTGAAGGGCGACAAGCGTAATTCGCTGTCGGTGGTCTTTGATCAGTGTTTTGGCACTGCGATCACCCTTACGCCAG
>DATDNS010000181.1:0-2562 GCA_036518155.1 Bacteroidota bacterium | reverse complement strand
CAGAGTCATAAAAGGTATATTCAACAGAATTCGTAAGAAACCTTTGGCTCTTCGCAAAAAAAAGCCTTTGCCCCCATCCCGCCCAAGTCGTGCCGAAGTCGATTTGTCCGCCATAGCCTACAATCTCGACGGCATTCGGAAAAAAGTCGGGCCTTCAACGAAAATTCTCGCGGTGGTCAAGGCAAACGCTTATGGCCACGGGGATATTGCTGTTTCGCGGCACATCGAGAAGAAATACGCGGATTATTTTGGTGTTGCCATCGTTGAAGAGGGAGTATCGCTCCGCACCGGGGGCATCTCAAGGCCGATCCTGGTCTTTACGCCGCCGGTAAGGAATCAGATCGAACTGTATTTTGATTTTGGTCTGGAAGCGACGGTGAGCTCGCTTGACGACGCGCTGGTCCTGGAACGGGTCGCAAGGAAACGGAAGAAGACGATTGGCGTTCATCTCAAGATCGATACGGGGATGAACAGGATCGGTTTGAAGAACAAGGAACTGGAGTCGTTTCTCACGTCGGTCGCCTCACTCGGCAGGTTGGAAATCAAGGGAGCGCTGACGCACTTTGCGACCGCCGACGACAAGGACAAGGCGTTCACGCGTAAGCAATTCGAGCAGTTTCAGACTGCCTTGAATACGTTGCGCAGGCACGGCATCGACCCCGACCTTGTTCATTGTGCGAACAGTTCGGCTATTCTCGACCTCCCCCAGACATACTGTTCCATGGTTCGGCCGGGACTTTCGATGTACGGTTACTATCCGGCGCGGCAGTCGGTGAAGTCGATTTCCCTCAGACCTGCGATGTCTCTTAAGTCTAGAGTGGCGCTTGTGAAGTCGATTGATGCAGGAGAAAGTGTGAGCTACGGCAGGAGATTTGTCGCCAGCAAACGGACGCGGATCGCCACACTGCCGGTCGGTTATGCCGACGGATACAGCAGGCTTCTGACCGGAAAGTCCACTGTCCTCATGCACGGCAGGCGTCATCCGGTCGTCGGTACTATTTGTATGGATATGATGATGGTTGATGTGGGGGATTCCGATATCGCCGTCGGCGACGAGGCTACGTTGATGGGAAAGGAAGACGGTCAAGAGATCACTTGCTGGGACCTGGCTGAACGCATGGGAACCATACCGTATGAGGTTCTGTGCGGAATTTCGGCGAGAGTCCCGCGCATATACCTGAAGTGACGAACCTATGGACCGAAGTCAACAGTACGTTGCCTCCCTCCTGGAGAAATTGCCCAAGTGGGAACTCTCAGATCCTCAACACCAAAATTCGTTTGACAGGATCAAAGATTCTCTGTTGAACGCGTCGGATCTGCAATCGCGGCTCAAAGCACTGTACAAAGTCTCCGGGTTCTCAGACGTTGCCCTCGGTTTGATGTGGATCGCCGAAAGGGTGGAATCGGACCCTTCGAAACTCGAATCGACGGCAGAAGAGGAAAACCTCGTTCTTGGCCTGCTTAAAAACGCGTTCGGCGAGTCCTCTCCGGCCGGATTTGCCAATCCTGTGATGGATGAACAGCCAACGACGAGTCTCGATGAACCAAGTCCGGCTGGAGATGGATTTTCACAGCCCGACACCGAGTCCGGATTCTCACCACCGGGAACGTCGCCGGCCGCATCACCCGATTCCACTCCTGGTGAGGCAGCGCCGATCTCATCCGGAGGAGGCGGGGAGGTAAGCGAACAGGAATTTTCCGCCACATTGGAAAGACTCGTGGAAGCCGTTCAAAGTGGATCCGAAGAGCGGACAGCGCTTTTGGAACAACTATCGGGACAGGCGGAAGGAATTGTCGGTTCGCAGGCATCGGACAATGATTACAAGACGTTTTGCGGTTATCTCATCGAGTTTTTGAAGTATGTATCCATGCACCAGTTGTTCGATGATATCCGGGTCATGAATCTGCTGTCAAATATCTATGACCCGTTTTCCCAGTGGGCCAAGGCTGATGCATCGAGCCGGCCCGGGATGCTTGAGCAGGCAATAGAGATCCTTCGTGATTTCAAGGCGCTTTTCGAGTAGGGAAGGGAGAAAATGCCGAATACGTTTGCGGTTATCATGGCAGGAGGGGTGGGTTCCCGTTTTTGGCCGAAAAGCCGGGAACGATCGCCCAAGCAGTTCCTTGAGATTGTCGGCTCCGGAACGATGATTCAGAACACGGTGACGAGGATTAACGGCATCGTTCCTCCCTCGAATACCTTCGTGGTGACAAACAGGCTCCAGGAAGACCTTACCTACCAACAGCTCCCGTTTATCCCCCGGGAGAATATCCTCATCGAACCAGTCGGAAGAAACACGGCTCCGTGCATCGGTCTTGCGGCCTCACTGATCCGCAGGATTGACCCTAAAGGCGTGATGATCGTCCTCCCGGCAGACCACGTGATTCGCGACGTGGGGGAATTCCTGAGAGTGCTTGGCGTTGCCGTGAAGGTGGCGGACGAATCGGATGCACTGATTACGATTGGCATAAAGCCGTCGCGGCCTGAAACCGGATATGGCTACATCCAGTTTGACGAAGATTTGCTTGCGGGGAACCCGTACCAGAACGACGGAGTGTTGC
>DATDNS010000180.1:0-2031 GCA_036518155.1 Bacteroidota bacterium | reverse complement strand
CTCACGATAGACAGGTTTGCGGAAGTGGCGAAATTGGCAGACGCACCAGCTTGAGGGGCTGGCGCCCGAAAGGGTATGCGGGTTCAAGTCCCGCCTTCCGCACTCGAAAAGGACAACACAAGGACGGTACGAGACACCGTCCTTTTTTTTTGCCATGAAGAAACGACAACGCAGGACATCGGTTGTGCTGACGACAAGGGAACGCTTCGGTGTTACGTTCGCTGCATTGTTTGCTGCCGGGCTCCGAAATCGGGCATCGGCGATGATGAGGAAGGGGATCACCGAAACAGGATTGCCGGAAACGATGTTCGCCGAACTCTGCCTCCATCTCTCTTTGCTGCTTGGCTTTCCTGCAATGCTTGACGGTCTCGCAAGATTGAGAGAGATCACTCCGCGAAAAGATGCAATCGAGCCACTACGCGACCGTAATCGCGATTCGCACAAGCGAGGTATGCAGACGCTGCGAACAATCTATGGAACAGCCCTTCCCCGGCTCATGACGAACCTCGAATCGCTGCACGCCATTGTGCCGGACATTATCTTGCGAGATGTGTACGGAAAAATCATATCGCGCCCCGGGTTGAGTCTCCGTGAGCGCGAACTCGTCAACGTCGCCGTCTTGTCCATCCAGGGCCTGGATGACCAACTGTTTTCCCATCTTCGGGGTGCACTCCGGGTTGGTGTACCTGCCGGGGCTCTCCGCGAGGTGATTCGGGGGTCGGCGAAACTTGCGCGGACGGATTCACGGCAGCCGCTTAAAATGCTTTCAACGCTGACAAACTCAAAGGAGAAAACCCGCTAGGTACCATTCATTGCATTTCACTCCACGAACTCGTATTTTCGTTTGAAACGACATGGATGTCTGTGCCCACATGGTGGTAAAAGGCCTGGTACAGGGCGTTGGGTTTCGCTATTTTGCCTACCGCCAGGCGGTTCACTTGGGGCTTAGAGGGTATGCCAGGAACTTGTTTGATGGAAGCGTCGAAATCGAGGTTGAAGGAGAGAGGTCGGTCGTTGAGGAGTTTTTCTCTCAAGTCAAGGTCGGCCCCCGATCTGCGCAAGTGACGGATGTGAAGATTGAATGGAAGGATTTTCAGAACCGTTATCCACACTTTGACGTCCGCTAAGATGAAAGCGAAAGTACCGCCGGCTACTCCCGAGCTGAGAGTCGGTTTTGGCTACGATATTCACCGTCTTATCTCCGGCCGAAAACTGATTCTCGGCGGAGTACACATTCCGCATCCGACAGGCCTCTTGGGTCACTCTGATGCCGACGTTCTTCTCCACGCAATATGTGATGCGCTCCTTGGCGCTGCCGCGCTTGGCGATATCGGAACACACTTTCCCGACTCGGACAAGCGCTACAAGAATATATCGAGTATCACGTTGCTTCAAAGAGTCGGCGCTCTTCTCCGAAAGAACGATTTTGAAATAACGAATATCGACTCAACCGTCATTCTTGAGGCGCCGAAAATCAATCCTCTCGTTCCAAGGATGAAAAGACTGCTCGCGCGGGCACTGGGAATCAGAGCGACCCGAATTTCCATCAAAGCGACGACCAACGAAGGCGTCGGTCCTTTGGGGTCGGAGGAAGCGTGTGCAGCATTTGCCGTTGCAGCATTAACGTCAAGAAGTCGGGCATAGTGGAACACCTGATACAATACCTTCTTCAAACCAACGCAATCTGGATCTACCTGTTCGTCTGCCTTGTCGCTTATGTTGAGAATATTTTTCCTCCTTTCCCGAGCGACGTGGCGGTTGTCGCCGTCGGTTCGCTGACAGGTCTCGGAACCGTCAACTTTCCTCTGACGCTGCTCTGCTGTACAGCGGGAAGTACACTGGGGTTCATATCAATGTTCAAGGTCGGAGATTGGTTTGGTCAAAAAATTCTCGAAAGGGGGAAAATGCGATTCATTCCTCTTGACCAGGTACACAAAGTTGAAGGGTGGTTTCACAAGTATGGATACTGGGTCGTTGTCGGAAATCGTTTTCTTTCCGGCACGCGTGCTGTGGTCTCGTTTTTTGCCGGCA
>DATDNS010000179.1:0-6447 GCA_036518155.1 Bacteroidota bacterium | reverse complement strand
GCGTCGATTTCATCGATAAAAATGATGCAGGGCGCATTCCGTTTGCCCTGCTCAAACAAATCCCTGACGCGGCTGGCTCCAACGCCCACAAACATCTCGACGAAATCGGCGCCGCTGATCGAAAAGAACGGTACACCCGCCTCTCCCGCGACAGCCCTTGCGAGGAGCGTCTTGCCCGTGCCTGGAGGCCCCAGCAACAACACTCCCTTCGGAATCTTGCCGCCGAGTCTCTGAAATTTCGAAGGCTCTTTGAGGAATTCTATGACTTCCTGGAGTTCAATCTTTGCTTCGTCCGCACCCGCCACATCCTGGAATGTCACCTGCGTCATTCCTTCCGTCAGCAGTTTTGCGCGGCTCTTGCCGAAGGAAAACAACCCTTTCGTTCCTCCCGCCCCTGCCTGCATGCGTCGGAAAATGACAAGCCAGATTGCCACGAGGAAGACCCACGGCAGGATGCCGATCGCTGTCTGCATCCACACGTTGTCTTCTTTCTCGATTTTGAACTTGATCTCCTTTGCGTTCCAGTCGTTGATCATCTTTTCGTCAACGTACGGGAGGATCAACTCAATGCGGGTGGCATTTTTTGCAATCTTGTTGCTGGCAGTCTGAATGTCGGTCGGCTGCTTCAATTTCCCGTGAAAGTCGAAATCGTTGAGATTCGACTTCTTGATGATCGCTTCACTGATCTTTCCGTCGCTCATCAACGTCTGATACGTCGTGTAGCTGATCTCATACTCGGTTTCCTGGTCAGTCTTAAATGCCCACATGAGCAGGAAGACCGCTGCAACGATCGCTACCCAGCTGAACACGACGCGGCCAAATTTGCCCCACGTCGATTCATCGTCGCGCAATGGACGCGGCAGTTTTCTTTGCGGTTTTTGCATTACCGGTCGCCTCCGCTGAGGTTGACCATTTTCCGGCCTCTTGTTATTATCTTCATTCGACATCAAATTCTTCATGGCGTTCTCCTTCGCCTACCTCGTCTCCTCCAGCGTCGCCTTGTTCTCCCCCGAAGCAGCGAGTTTATAGATTGACCGTAAGTTACGAACTTTTTGCGCGTAGTCCAAACCGTAACCGATGACAAAGTCCGGCGGTATTTCAAATCCCACGTAATCAATCGGGAAGTCGATTTTTGCCACGTTCTTCTTGAACAAGAGCGAGACAAATTTCAGCGAGCGGGGCTTTTCGCGGGTGATGATTTTCCTGATGAAATCGATCGACAACCCGGAATCGACGATGTCTTCGACGACAATGATGTCTCTTCCGGTGACCTGGCAGTTCAATTCCTTCAGCATCCGCACCTGTCCGGATGATATTTTTGCGTCTCCATAGCTCGAAAGTTTGAAGAAGTCGACCTCACAGTCGACGGTGATCTCACGGACGAGGTCGGCAAAGAAGATGAATGAGCCGTTCAGGATACCGATGAAAATGGGGACTTTCCCAGCATAGTCATTGTTGATTGCGTGAGCAAGTTCTTTGACGCGTGCCCTAATGCGATCCTGGTCGATGAACATCTCAAACGTATCGCCGTTGACGACGATCTGCGGTTTCATTCAGTTGGCCGGATTGATGGTTGGTGAATACGACAATTTGATGGCACGTCGCGTACGCTTCGTGATTTTGAAACGGTCATCGAGACGTTTTCCGCAAACCCAGACAATATCGTTTCCCGATTGCAGAAGGGGGATTCTGAATCTGTCCGGAGTGGAAATCTTCTGGTCATTGAAGAAGTCGCTCAATTTCTTTCTCCCGATCATTCCGATCGGAACAAACCAATCCCCGCGTCTCCAGGTTCTGAGTGTGAGGGGTTCTCTAATGACATCTGCATCGATGTACTCCGTCGTTCCGGCACCGTTGTATGAGGCAGGCACGGGGCAGGGGGAGTCGAGAGTGAACGTAAATTCCTGCAGCGAATATGTCGCACCGACTGCGACGTTGATCGAAAAGTCGTTCGACTCAGGGCGTTTCGCGAAGATCAGATGACCGTAGTCTTTGACGGCGACGACTTCACCCGCAAGGCTGATTGAATGACCGGATTGAGCCCCACAGAGTCCAAGGATCTCGTCCACCTTGACCACCGTCGGTTCAATTGCCATCTCCCGAAGCGTCCGTACGACGATCTCTTTGCGGAGGAATACCGGCACGGAAGTGAACGCGGAAAGAAGGAGACTGTAGCTGTCTCCCCGCCTGCTGACAATCCGTCGCCATTGTTCGTCGACGAGCAGGTCGAGCAGATGGCTGAATCGTTTCGCCGCGTTCGAAAGGCGGTTCAATGAATCTGCAAAGTCCGTTCCCATCTCCTTGTTAAGGAATGGAACGACGCGGTGGCGCAAATAATTCCTTGTATACGCCACTGTTGCGTTCGAGGAATCGTCTCTGTACCGCACTCCCTGTTCTCTTGCATAGGACAGCAATTCGACTCTCCGGGCGAACAGAAGAGGGCGCACGAGATGTCCTGCATCGCGGGCGCGCGGAATTCCCGCAAGGCCCCGGACGCCGCCGCCACGCAAGGCATTGAGGAGGACGGTCTCCGCATTATCATCCGCGTGATGTGCCGTCGCCACGCGACCTGACGATGTTGCCTTTCGGATTTCTTCGAAATACTGGTAACGGGCCTGGCGCGCCGCGACTTGTTTTGAAACTCCAAGCGTGGTTTTCAAGCCGATTGTGTCGACTCGCTTGCAGTAGAATGGTACCTGGCAGCTTCGTGCCGCTTCGCGCACGAACGCCTCATCCTCCGTCGATTCTCTGCCCCGGAGCTGATGGTTGACGTGCACAACTGAAACGTCGAGACCCCACTCCGTCTTCAGTTTTTGGACAAGGTCAAGCATAACCATGGAATCCACACCTCCGCTGACTGCCAGAAGGAGTCGATCGCCGGGCGCAAGAAGGTTGAATGCCCGGGAGAATTCGGCAAACCGGGAAAGAAGAGAAGGCGCGGGCATGATGGAAATTCAGTCTCGTCCTGCTAATAAAAAAAAATGACTTGCTACCAAGTCACGGAGAAGAATCTTCAATTGGTCGCGGACAATTTGCCGCTCCATAAAGACCAAGATAGGGCTTTTTGACTCCAAAGACAAGGTGCCGATTCCGGCCCGATTTCTCCCTGGACGATGTCGACTGACGGGATCGATGGGAACGTAAATGATAGAGATCAGGTGTGATTCGGTCTGACAGATCGTGTTACCTTGCCTTTACTACGAACATTCGATAACTTTTTACCGTCATGAAGAGCTTGTGGTATAAAATCGGATTGGGGTACTTCCTCCTGGTTTGCATCAGCATCGGGATTAGTGCGATCGCGGTCTACAATTTTTCGCGGCTGAACGATTTTATCGGTGCCATCCTGCACGACAACTACCAGGGGGTACTCGCGGCCGAGAATATGGTGAAGGCGCTCGAGCGTCAGGAAAATGCACACGTGTCCATGTTGTATGACGATATCGACTCCTCATACACCCAGTTCAACGTGAACACAACGGGGTTTCAGGGATGGCAACAGAAGGCCCTGCTCGCGTCCACCAACGAACCTGAAATTGAACTTCTGCAGGGAATCGGCAAAGATTATCGCCAATATGTCTCCCTGACGGACTCTCTTTATAATGTCCTGCAGCTTCATAATGGCAGGCAACGCGGGATACAATTCCGGTCTTCCGCTCTCCGTCCCATCGCCGGCCGTCTGAAGGAGAAGTGTTTCGCATTACTCGAAATGAATCAGAGTGCCATGAGCAGCACGGAAACACGTATCCGTTCGACTGTTACTGATGCAACGTACACGGTCATCGTCGCATCCATATTTGCACTCGTGCTCAGCATCTTTGCGAGCATACGCATAACACGTGCCGTGAAGATTCCCGCCCAGAAGCTTACCCAGAGCGTGCGGAAAATAGCCCAGGGTCACCTGAACCAAAAAATCGATGTGACTACTGACGATGAAATCGGCGAATTGGCTGCGGAATTCAACAAAATGACCGAGCGATTGAGAAGTTACGAGCAAATGAATATCCACCAGCTCATTTCCGAGAAGAAGAAATCCGAGACCATTGTTGAAAGTATCGCGGATCCCATCATCGTGACGGACAATGAAGGGCTCGTGGTACTGATGAACAAGGCGGCTGCCGAAGTGCTCGACGTCGACGCGCAAAACGTCAACGGCAAGTCCCTGCTCCGGGTTCTCAAGGACGAGGGCTGGGCGAGGAAGCTCAGTGCCGAACTGGTCGATCAGCCGGAGAACCTGAAACTTGACGCGCTGCTGGTGCTGGAACGAAAGGGGAAAAAGATCTATCTCCGGCCCCGGCGCACGAGAATCGTGGACGAGAACCTCCGGAGCGAAGGAATTGTCACCCTGCTTCAGGATGTGACGAGATTCAAAGATCTCGATGAAATGAAAACAGAGTTTCTGGCAACGGTGTCACACGAATTTCGGACGCCGTTGACATCGATCAACATGACGGTGGATATCCTTTCAAAGGAAGTCGTCGGGACGGTCAATCCGCGTCAGCGCGAGCTGCTCGCGGCCGCGAAAGACGACTGCGAACGGCTGGGGAAGCTTGTCAAAGAACTGCTCGACTTGTCGAAACTCGAAGCCCGCCAAAAGGAGATGCAGAAGGAATCCGTCGATGTCCGGAATCTTCTTGATGAATCGCTGAAACCTCTGCGGCTTCCGTTCAAAGAAAAGCGCATCACGCTCGATATCGCAATCGACGAAGATGTCCCGGGAATTGCGGGCGACCGGCAGCAACTTTCCTGGGTCATTACAAACCTGGCGAATAATGCGTTGCGCTTTACGGGGGAAGGCGGTTCAGTAAAGATTTCGGTCCGTAAACGGGACGATGCCGTCTGCATTGCCGTCGCAGACACTGGTCCGGGCATCCCGCAGGAGGCCCAGTTCACCATCTTCGACAAGTTCGTCCAGATCAAGGAACCGGCGGAAACGACTCCGGGAAGCGTTGGTCTTGGGTTGGCGATAGCACGGGAAGTCGTCGAAGCCCACGAAGGCAGGATCTGGGTTGAAAGCGATCTCGGCAAGGGAAGCACATTCTATTTCACACTCCCGTTCAGAACCTAGCCGCCATGCCACAGACGATGGGAAATATTCTTGTTGTGGACGACGAAAAGCACGTCCTGAGTACCGTCGGTATTTGCCTCGACTCCCTTGGGTTCAAGACCACGCTCTGCTCGAAACCCCAGGACGTTCTCGCTCTCCTGAAGAACGAGGCGTACGACATGGCGTTCGTGGACCTCAAGATGAGTCCGCTGGACGGCATGGAAATTCTCGGCGAGATAAAACTCCACTCGCCGGGGACTTCGGTGATCATGATGACCGCCCACGGCTCGATTGGCAATGCCGTTGCAGCGATCAAAAAAGGGGCGGATTTCTATTTACAGAAACCGTTCGACTATGAAGAGTTGAGGATCTTCGTCATGAATGCGTGGGAGCACTATCAGCTCCGGCGGGAGGTAAGTACACTTCGGACGCAAATTGCCGCTGCGAAAGGGTCTGAGGATTTCGTAACCCGCAACAGGGACACGCTGTCGCAGCTCGACCTCGTCACGCGCGTCTCTGACAGTGCCATGAGTGTGCTCATCGAAGGTGAAAGCGGCACGGGAAAAGAACTTGTGGCTCAATATATTCACCGGAAGAGCAGCAGGGCGGAGAAACCGTTTGTGAAGGTGAATTGTGCTGCTATTCCGGAGCAATTGCTGGAGAGCGAACTTTTTGGTCACGTACGTGGAGCATTTACGGGCGCCGTCAAGGACCGGCAGGGACGTTTTGAGCTGGCAGACGGAGGCACGATGTTTCTGGATGAAGTAGCGGAAATACCGCCGGCAACCCAGGTAAAACTTCTGCGTGTCCTCCAGAGCAAGGAATTTGAACGTGTGGGCGAAAGTTCTCCGGTCAGCGTCGATGTGAGGATGATTGCAGCCACGAACAGAGACCTCGATGAAGCGCTCAAAGAAGGAACGTTCCGCCAGGATTTGTTCTATCGCCTGAATGCGATTCGCATCAAACTCCTGCCGCTGCGTGAGAGGCCGGAAGACATTCCGGTTCTCATCCAGCATTTCATCAAAAAGTTTGCCGAGGGGCGGGAGTTCAGCCTTTCCGCGGAGGCGGACAAAGCGTTGCGAGCTTACCGTTGGAGTGGAAATGTGCGCGAATTGGAAAACGTCATCCAGCGTGCGCTCCTGCTCGCCGGCAGCGGTGTCATCGACCTTATGCATTTGCCGGACGAAGTGAAAAATGCCGGGGAGAGGCCGGTTCAGTCGTTGTCGCTTGAGGAGGTAGAGAAAATCCATATCAAGCGTGTCCTCCAACACGCGAAAGACTATGACGAGGCGGCAACAATTCTCGGTATCGATCGGGCAACCTTGTGGAAGAAAAGAAAAAAATTCAGCCTTTGATCGTTGACCCTCCTCCGGTCACTTCCGTTTTCTCCTTGAGTCTTG
>DATDNS010000178.1:0-2235 GCA_036518155.1 Bacteroidota bacterium | reverse complement strand
CAGAACATCACTGAGCGCTACAAGGATATCGGCGAACTGCTCTCCGACCTCGCACTTCAACCGCCGAACGAAAGTATCGTTGACGTCGAATCACCCGGAAAGGAAGATGAGTTCCTGACATTGTCGACGATTCACAGTGCGAAAGGGCTGGAATGGAACTCTGTCTTCATTATTTATGCGCTCGAAGGACGATTCCCGACCATGCGTTCGGTTGCGACGGACGAGGAGCTCGAAGAAGAACGGCGGCTGATGTACGTGGCTTGTACGCGGGCAAAAGAAAATCTCGTGATCACCTATCCGATGAATATCTATGACCGGGAATCGGGGATGATTTTGACAAAGCCTTCAAGGTTCATTCAGGGGATCGGCGAGAACCTTCTGGAACCATGGGTAGTGGAGTAGCGTTGGCATGATCTGCTACGTCTTCAACATCTCGACTTTTCCAATGTTGAAATAGCAACGAATGGAACCGAGCGCACTCATCACTCTTGACCGCAACGAAAATCTCTATGGACCCGCTCCGGCGTGTTTCGAGGTACTGCGTTCAATTTCCTTGAATGAACTCAGTGTTTACTCCAGGGATTATACGAGAGGAGTCAAGAGCCGGCTTTCGGAGCGACTGGCAAAGGATTTGGGAGTCTCGGAATCCCAATTGCTCCTGGGCGAAGGAAGCGAAGATCTGCTGAAGCAGGCAGTACACTGCTATCTTGGCCCCGGAGAAAAGATCCTATGCCCCGCCCAATCGTGGTGGTATTACCAGACTCTCGCTTCGGAGGTTGGCGGGGAGACGATAACCTATGCATTGCAGGAAGGCCCCAATGCGTATTTTTTTGACGTCGATCAAATCATAGCCCTTTACAGAAAGGAGTCTCCACGGGTAGTTCTGATCGCATCCCCCAACAATCCCACCGGCAATTCGTTTCCTGACGAACAGATCAACAAGCTTGTCGAAGCGTTTCGTGAAAGCATCGTGATCCTCGATGAGGCCTACTGGGGATTCGCCGATGTTCCGAACGGCAGAATTGCGAGGTTCGCGGAAGAGTACAGGAATCTCATTGTCCTCAGGACGTTTTCAAAGTATTACGCGCTTGCGGGGACGCGGATCGGTTTTGCCGCTGTTGGAAAAAGCCTTGGAAGATTAACAAAGTTCGCCGCGCGCTACCTGGGGTACAACCGAATTTCGGAATCGCTTGCCCTTGCAGCCTTGGATTCAGAAAGATACTATCAATCGATTCGCCAGAGAATGGCAGAGGACAGGGAACGCTACTATCGCTATTTCGATGCCCGTCAGGGATTCAAATGCTTTCGTTCGAACGCGAATTTCATCCTTGTGCGCTTGCCATCAGGGAGCGCGAATGTGCTTCGAAAATTCCTGAAAGATCGCGGTATCCAGATCAAATTCTTCGACGAGCCTGAATTTGAAAATTGCGTCCGTATAACGATTGGTACAGAGGAGCAAAATAGGACGCTCCTAGGTGCGTTGTCGGATTTCAAATTCCCATGACCGGACAACTTCGCTTATGAAATGCATTATTCTGGCTGCCGGTGCATCGACACGACTCCGACCCGTTACGGACAGCATTCCAAAGTGTCTGTTGCCTGTCGGAAAAAAAACGATTCTTCAGCGATGTATCGAATCCCTGCATCGTGCCAATATTTCTCAAATCGGCATTGTCGTTGGTTTTGAGGCAGGAAAGATTCGATCACACCTTCAACAGCAGTTTCCGGGGAAGAAATTCAAAGTTATCCTTAACCCGAATTTCGCAACGACCAATAACGCCTATTCTTTGCTTCTTGGACGAGAATTCTTTCTCAATGCTGATTCGAAGACAAACGTAACCAATGACCTTATGATTCTGGACAGTGACGTCATTTTTCATCCGGGGTTGCTACAATTTCTCCTGCGCAATGCAGACGCAAACAAGATCGCCGTTCGGGTGACCGGTGCGCACGATGAAGAGGAAGTCGGCGTTGTCGTTGATGGCAACGGTGATGTTTCAGGCATCGGCAAGGATGTGAACATTCAACAAAAGTACGGAGAATCCGTCGGGATTGCCTGCTTTTCCGTTGAGTCCGCGAACACGCTCTTCGAAGTGCTGGAACGACGCGTCCGCCGTGGAAACGGGAGGACCGAATATTATGAATCGGCCTTCCAGGAACTGATCGATCGCGGTGTCAAGATTCGGGCGATTGATGTCAGCAAATATCCGTCGCTGGAAATTGATTCACCAGCCG
>DATDNS010000177.1:0-2605 GCA_036518155.1 Bacteroidota bacterium | reverse complement strand
AGTCGAAATGCTCTTTGGCGTAGCGTCTCCGTTCGAGCATGGTGGATCCCGGGAGTTCCGGATACCCGCTCAAAATTATCCTGAGAGGTTCGCCCGCAGTGTGAGCGTCGATCGTCGTAATGCGATGCCAGTGCGACGGCGGGTTCCATCCGAGGAGCGGCTGCAGGAATTCTTCAGGTGGCCTGGTTTTCGTCTGTGCCATCAGTTGTCGAAACGATTGGGGTTGAGAAGCGTGAGATCGTGGGACGGGGATCTGCCGGCAACGATTTCCGAGATGAGTTTTCCCGTAACGGCAGACAGCGAGATTCCGAGCATGGCGTGTCCGGTGGCAGCGATCAGATTCGGGTATTGCCTGAACCTTCCGACATACGGCATCCCGTCCGGAGTCACGGGGCGCAGACCGGCCCAGAGTTCCGCTTCGGCTGATGCCGGCCGTTCGATGTTTCCAAAATACAACGGAACCGCATTCAGGATGGCCTCGACTCGCGGTTTGTTGATGTTCAGGCTGATGCCGGCAATCTCCATCGTTCCGGCGAACCGAAGACTGTCCGAAAACGGTGTGACCGCGACCCGTCGTTCACTCAGGATGTAGGGCCTCGTCGGCTTGACCTTCGGATTTCTGAATGTGGCACTGTATCCCTTGCCCGCTTCGAGGTACATCCTGATTCCAATACTCCTGATGAGTCCGGGCGACCACGCCCCACCGGCAAGTACGAACTCATCTGCCCCGATCATTTCATTTGCCGTGCGGACGCCGGTGATTCTCTTCCCCGACGTTTCAAATCCTGTGATCTCACCGAAGCGCCGCATTACCACACCGCGGCGTTCAAGATAATCAGCGAGGTTTTTGCAGTACGTTGCAGGCACGAGGTGCGAATCGATCGGGATGTGCCATCCTCCTGCTGCCCGGAACTCAATCTTCGGATCAAGCTCCTGCAGCCCTGCCTGATCGAGCAACCTTGACTCAAGTCCCATCTTGAGTGCGAATTCGTGCTCGTGACTCAGAGCTTCCTTTCCTTTTTGCGAAAGGCACAACATTGTGATGCCACGATTCGTCAATTCAAACTGCATTCCATCATCCCGGGCAAGTTCCTTCGACAATTCTGAACTATCGAGAAGGAGTTCAAGCAGGACCGGTGCGGCACGCATGGCTATGCGCTTGTCGCACGACCGCGCAAACTTCCACGTCCAGGCAAGAAAATCCGCATTCAGGCGTGGCTTGATGTAGAGGGGACTCGTCGGATTCAGCATCCATTTCAGCCCCTGGGTGAACACACCGGGTGCGGCAAGAGGGATGAAATGACTCGGCGATACGTATCCGGCGTTGTGGAGGGAGCTCCCGTGCCCCATTTCACCTTTGTCAAGCACGACGACGGAGGCGCCATGATGCGCAAGATAGTATGCGGAACAGAGCCCAATTGCCCCGCCGCCGATAATCACCACGTTTGGCTTGTCTGTGGTCATTGGAAGGATGATTTTCTATCGGAACAACCGTTCAGGTTTGCGTCCGCGGATTTCACACGCACGCGGAAGGAATCGTAGCAACAACTTTTCTTCACAGATGAATTCTAAAGGACTTGAAATCCGTGAGCATAGGGATCACGGTCGTCGATAAAAATCGTATTCAATCCAGTGACCCGCGCCCATCCTTCGATGCTCGGGATAACGGCCTTTTTCGGACCAACTGTCGTTTCATCTTCGACTCTGCCGAGAAACAGACTGCCAATAATACTCTCGTGGACGAATGGCTCTCCTTTTTTCAGTTTTCCCCTTGCCGCCCATTGGGCAATCCTGGCTGAAGTGCCGGTTCCACACGGCGACCTGTCGATCGCCTTTTCGCCGTAGAACACGGCATTCCGCCCGTGAGCCTGAGCGTTCTTCGGCTTCCCTGTCCATTGGATATGGTGGCAGCCATGGATCGTATCGTCCAGCGGATGAACAAATTTGTACTTTTCGTTGATGAGTCCGCGCATGATCGGACTCAGCCGTATAATTTCCGAGGCGGAAAGCTGGTCGAGACTTCCAAAATTCTTTTGGGGGTCGATGATGGCATAGAAATTACCTCCGTACGCCACATCGAATGTCAGAGTCCCGATACCGGGGCAGTCAACCTGGAGGTCTTTCGAATCGAGATAAGATGCCACATTTCTCAGCAACACCGATTCGACAAATCCGTTTTCGAGTTTGTATTCGGCTTCAACAACTCCCGCAGGAACCTCGATGCGGAGTCTTCCGGGGTTCTTTGGCCTGACGAGGCCGTGTTCGATAATTGCGGTTACCGTCCCGATAGTCCCGTGACCGCACATCGGCAGACACCCGCTGGTTTCGATAAACAGGAAGCCGATGTCGGTGTCTTCGCGGAACGGCGGGTAGAGGATGCTTCCCGACATCATGTCGTGGCCCCGCGGTTCAAACATCAATCCCGTCCGGATCCAGTCGTATTCCGCCATAAAATGCTGGCGGAGCGCGCTCATCGAATTGCCACTCAGAAACGGTCCGCCGCTTGTCACGACTCGCACGGGGTTTCCGCAGGTGTGCGCATCGATGCAGGTGAACGTGTGTCTTGCCATTAGTGACTATCCCGTGTGCCGATCAGATTCCATCG
>DATDNS010000176.1:0-4852 GCA_036518155.1 Bacteroidota bacterium | reverse complement strand
AGTGCGATTTCGCAAGTCGATGCACCATCCCCGACCGAGGTGCTGGATTCGATGCAACTGCAGGAAGTCAACGGCAGCACAATAGCAGATGCTCTGGAATTGTCCACCGGTGTTCTCATGAAGCAATACGGAGCCGGGGCCTCATTGAAGACGGCCTCGCTTCGAGGTTCCGCTTCGGAGCACGTCCTGATCCTGATTGACGGCAATCGATACACAGGATTCCAAAACGGCCTGGTTGACCTGAACCTGCTTCCCCTCGACAATGTCTCGCGGATTGAAGTTCTTCACGGCGGTGCTTCAGCGTTGTACGGCGCCGATGCACTGGGAGGAGTCATCAACATCATTACGCGGCCGGCAAATTCGGATTTTCACGTCGATGCCGACGGCTCGGCCGGTTCGTACGACTACCGGAGATATTCCACTCGCCTCCAGGGAGGGGTGGAAGGCTTCGGGATTGCAGGAGGGTTTTCGCACGAGCGGGGTCAGGATAATTATCCGTTCATTCTCCACCGTTCAAACGCTGCTGACACCGGCATGGTTCGAACGGGGGCGGATTTCTCAAAAGAGGAAATGTTTATCAACGGAAATCTCGCTCCCGACGATCAGTCCGCTGTGAGTCTTTCGACGCAGAGCATTCTGTCGTCGGTTGGCACACCCGGACCAATCTTCAGCCCGGGGGATGGTATCCCTGCCCGGCAAGACGACCGCGATATCAATGTGATGCTCGGCTATCGTGACCAACACGTTGCAGGTATGCAAGCTGAACTGAATTCCGGATTTCACTACAGCCTTGAACGGTATGCAAGCCCGGGGTACGACACATACTACAAGAACAGGTACTTCAATGTTGATCCCAGCACACAAATAGCCTTGACGTCAAACGATCGTCTGATGATCGGCGGGGAATTTGCCTACGGAGTGCTGGAGAGTTTCGATTTCGGGGACGAAGTGTTGAGACGTCAGTATTCGATGTTCATATCCAACGAGTTCGTGCAGGATTTCGGAAGAGAAGTGTTCGACCGTCTGTCACTCTATCAGACACTTCGCTTCGACGATTTCTCTGATGCGGGGAGTGCGTGGACACCGAAACTCGGATTGAATTTCCGCGTCACCAGAGCAGGCGATGTCCGTTTCCGGGCCAGCTACGGAACGAGCTACCGGGTGCCTACGTTCAACGATCTATACTATCCTGGGTTCAGCAATCCTGCCCTTCGTCCGGAACACTCCCGAAGCTTCGATGTTGGATTGCTGGCTGGCGGGTCCTTGTATGGTGTGCATTCAGCGGAACTGACGTATTTTTCCATCAATACGACCGACAGAATCCAACTTGACCCCGCAACCTATATCCCGGTCAATATAGGCAAGACCGTATCGCAGGGCATCGAATCTTCGTACAACGGTCGAATGTTCAACGGCTTGCTGGAAATAGTTTTGAACTACACCTATACGGATACACGCAAAAAGAACAGCTCGTTGCCGGGCGATTCCACGTACAACAGGCATTTGGTCTTTAGTCCACAGAATCTCTTCAAAGGGATGCTTACCGTTCACTTCGGACCGGTGACGTTGAGCCTATGGGAAGTTTTTACCGGACTCCGTTACATCAATGACGATAATTCGAAATCGCTTCCCGCGTACTGGCTTGGCAACGCTACTCTTGCTGCCAGAACGAAGATGGGGGAATGGAGGATTACCGTCAAGGGAGACATCAGCAATCTCTTTGACGTGAATTACCTGTGGTTCCCCGGTTATCCAATGCCGGGAAGGACGTTCAGGGTCTCCATCGGTGTGGATTATTGACCGCGTAAGCTTGGTTCATAATGGATTTTTTTCTATTATACATTCACTTGAACTTGTCGAAAGGAGATACAACCATGAGATATACTATCCTTGCAGTACTCATGATTCTCGCGGCAGCGTTTTCGCGGCTGCTGCCCCATCCGGCCAACGTTGCTCCCTTTGCGGCCATGGCTCTTGCGGGGGGCGTCTATCTGGACAAACGCTTCGCGCTTCTCGTGCCTCTGGCAGCGATGTTTGTCACTGATTTGATCCTGGGATTCTATACTGTCTCATTTTTCGTATACGGCAGCTTTGTCGCGATCGGTTTCCTCGGACTGTGGCTGAAGTCTCACAAGAAAGCGCTGCCGGTGTTTGGAGCAACGGTGACGAGCTCCATCCTCTTTTTTGTTGTTACGAATTTCGGTGTTTGGGCCGTTGGCCCCGAGTTGTATCCGCGATCGTGGGCAGGGCTCGTGGAGTGCTATGTGGCCGCAATTCCCTTCTTCCGGAATACGGTTTTCGGTGATATGGCGTACGTCGCCGTCCTGTTCGGGATGTTCGAACTCCTCTCGTACTACGCCAGGAATGCAGCGAAGGTCCAGAAACAGTCTGCCTGACCCACAACGGAACGTTTGTCGATGACCAGAGTCTCTGAGCAATTGCGCGGAGACTCTTTTAGTTTCAGGCCTGCCGTTATCTGTCTTCTCCTATCCTCGATCCCTCTTGAAGTTCGTCGGCACGCGCGTACCGTGCTATGCCTGTTCAAGTTTGGGAAAGCTGATATTTCTTCGAGGATTTCGCATGATTCACAGCCGTTCTCCTCATTGTTTTCATATTGCTCTCGCTCAAAAAACATTCTATATTATTGAACAGAATATTTCACGTGTTGCCTTCAAAGGCCTTTCCCATTCGTATGGCTACCGCGTCAACGCTCGAGGCGAACTGCGAAACGAGTTTCGTGGATTGCACGGCGGACGGTGTTGATTGGCCTGCCAAACTCAGCCGCATTAAGCGCGCACTAATGAACGAGGAGATTTATGTCTGACTACATCAACAAGATTGTTGCACACGTCAAAGCGAAAAACCCAAGTGAACCAGAATTTCACCAGGCAGTCCAGGAGGTCGCAGAATCCCTGGATATCGTACTTCAGCGACATCCGGAATATCGCGCCGCGAAGATTCTTGAGCGCATGATTGAGCCGGAACGGGTTGTCATGTTCCGCGTCCCGTGGGCTGACGACCAGGGTGAAATCCATATCAACCGGGGATTCCGTATTCAAATGAACAGCGCGATCGGCCCCTACAAAGGCGGTCTGCGATTTCACCCTTCGGTAACCCTCGGGATTCTGAAATTCCTTGCATTTGAACAGGTGTTCAAAAACAGCCTGACGTCGCTCCCGATGGGTGGCGGTAAAGGGGGATCCGATTTTGATCCAAAAGGAAAAAGTGACAACGAAGTCATGCGGTTTTGTCAGAGCTTTATGACTGAACTGTTCCGGCATATTGGGCCGGATATAGACGTCCCGGCAGGTGACATCGGCGTCGGAGGAAGGGAAATTGGGTATCTTTTCGGGCAGTACAAAAGACTGACACGGGAGTTCACAGGAGTACTTACAGGAAAGGGATTGAGCTGGGGTGGATCGCTCATCCGGCCGGAAGCCACCGGTTACGGTGTTGTCTATTTTACCGAAGAAATGCTCAAGACAAAGGGGCAGAGTATTCAGGGAAAGACCGTAGCCGTTTCCGGGTTCGGCAATGTTGCGTGGGGAGCAGTTTCGAAGGTGACGCAGTTGGGCGGAAAAGTGGTCACGTTGTCCGGTCCCGACGGCTTCATCTACGACAAAGACGGCATCAAAGGAGAGAAGATTGACTACATGCTGGAACTGCGTTCGAGCGCAAATGATCGTGTGAAGGATTACGCCGACAAATTCAAGGTTGAGTTCATTCCGGGCAAACGACCCTGGGGCGTCAAAGTCGACGTTGCATTGCCTTGCGCCACGCAGAACGAGCTTGACGAGAAGGATGCGAGAGAACTTGTCAAAAACGGCTGCACGTGTGTTTGCGAAGGTGCAAACATGCCCACGACGATAGAGGGATTCAAGGTCTTTACTTCCGCGGGAATTCTCTACGCTCCCGGAAAAGCCTCAAATGCCGGCGGCGTCGCGACCTCGGGTCTGGAAATGAGTCAGAATAGCATGAGACTGCCGTGGCCCAAGGAAGAAGTGGACCATCGGCTCCACCAGATTATGATCAACATCCATTCGACGTGTGTTGAAACGGCCCAGCGATTCGGAGTCCCCGGTAACTATGTCGTCGGGGCAAATATCGCCGGATTCCTGAAAGTCGCGAATGCGATGATGGATCAAGGCTTGGTGTAGGGGAAGAATCCATTCACCCCGATCGGAGCGGTTTGCGCCGCTCCGATTTTTTTTGTTCCAGCGATGACGAGAGAGGAGGATGATGGCAGACTTCAAAGAAATCGTACGGGACCCCGAATCACCCTGGTGGATGGGCGGATACGCTACACGGTTCCAGGGTTTCCAGAACCTCATGCGATTTCACGTCAGTGACATCCTTCTTGTCTCAAGTCTTTATGATTCGTTTATCCTTGAGGAAGGGGGGAGACTCTATGAAATGCTCCGCAAGGAATATGAAGGGTTAAGCCTCAGCCACACGCCTTCCATCACACACGTCTCGAGCGGCAGCGAAGCGTTGATGTTGATCTCCGAGGGACACAATTTTGACCTCATCATCACCACGCTTCACATCGAAGACATGCTTTCCACCCGGTTTGCCCGCAAGCTCAGAGAATCGGGCGAAAACATACCGATAGTCCTTCTTGCCTATGATAACCGCGAACAATCCGAACTGATCCGCCAGGACGAAAGCTCACTCTTCGACCGCGTTTTTCTGTGGCAAGGAGACTTCCGGATCCTCATCGCGAGCATCAAGCACATTGAAGACAGGATGAACGTCGACAATGACACGCGCGCGATCGGCGTTCAGTCGATTATCGTCATCGAAGATGACGTACGATACTATTCCTCGTTTCTTCCGATTATCTATACGGAAA
>DATDNS010000175.1:0-3726 GCA_036518155.1 Bacteroidota bacterium | reverse complement strand
TGTCTCGAATAGAACGGAGTTGGCAATGGCTAGAATTTGTGAGATTTGCGGCAAAAAACCGATGGCGGGTAATAACGTGAGTCACGCTCACAACAGGTCTCCCCGGAGGTTCATGCCGAATCTTCAGAAGGTCCGGGCAATTGTAGACGGAAGCGTGCAGAGAATTACTGTCTGCACGAACTGCATTAAGTCCGGGAAGGTTCGCAAAGCCGCCTGACCGTCTCACGTTTCATAACGTGTGAAATCAAAAATCCCGTCCCCTGACGGGATTTTTCGTTACTGGGGATACGCTGAATCAGTTAAAAAGTCTTCATCCGTCAGCCAGGCGCTTGTTGACACAGAAAAATTTCGTAGATTACGTCACCGTGGTTCGACATGCGACGTCATAATTCGCCGCCAGAATGAAGTATTTTTTCACACCCCCCAATCAGCTGACCTTTCTACGGATTCTGCTCACTCCGCTCTTCGTGGCGTTGCTCTTCTCGGTCGATTCGATTTCACGACAACTCTCCCTGTTTGTTTTCCTCCTCGCGCTACTGTCGGATTGGTATGACGGCTGGGTTGCCCGCCGATGGGGCTATGTGACACGCTGGGGAACGTTTTTGGATCCCCTGGCGGACAAGGTCGTGACTTCAGCGGCATTCGTCTCATTTATTTATTTGGGTCTCGTTCCTGCCTGGACTGTTTGGGTCATTGTCTCCCGGGACATTGTGATTACCTTCCTGAGGTCGTACTCGGAATACAAGGGAAAACCCTTCGATACCTCGAAGCTCGCGAAAACAAAGACCTTCCTCCAGTTCGTCGTCCTGTTTTATATCCTCCTTCTCTACATCGGCCACGATGTTGCCCGATTCCAGCCTTTCCATAACACGATTGAAACGATGCTCCATCCAACGCTCATCTATTTCATGATGGTCTGCATCGCCGTCATCACTGTCTGGACGGGGATTCTCTATTTGGTTGAGAACCGTAAAACACTTCGCGAACTCTATGCCCTTTCAGCCCGGATTACAGAATCCTGAGGCCGGCTCATCCGCACCGGCGGCTGAACCCTCATTCTTCACAAAAGCGTTCGCTTCCGGACTCTTTTCCGGCTACTCTCCTGTTGCCTCGGGCACCGTCGGAAGCCTTGTAGGGCTGGCGATCTATTTCATACCGGGCTTCGAACAGCCGTACTGCATCATGCCTGTCTCCGTGATTGTGTTCCTCGCAGGCATCAAAGCCGCAGACATTATGGAACTTCGATACGGTCACGATCCCGCCGAAGTCACCGTTGACGAGGTCCTGGGTATGTGGTTCTCGTTGTTCCTGCTTCCCAAAAGTATTATCGTTGCCGGAGCCGGATTCTTCATATTTCGCGTCCTCGACATTCTGAAACCGTTTCCGGCAAAAAGATTTGATGAAATTAAAGGGGGCTTCGGGATCATGATGGACGACATCGTTGTTGCGTTCTATACAAATCTCATTCTTCAGGTCGTGTTCTCGATTCCATTGTTCAAGCAACTTATCTGACGTTCCGCGCCCGTCCCATCCCCATCTCCGCGATGAACACGTTGTCGTAGCGCCCGGAATTGTTTTGTCCACAACTGTGCAGGAACTATGAAGGCAGAAATATTATCGATTGGCGACGAGCTTCTCATCGGCCAGGTCATTAATTCCAACGCCTCCTACATCGCAAGCCAGCTCAACGCGGTGGGTATTTTCGCCGACAGGATGACCACCGTTGGTGACAACGAAAACGCCATCCTCGATGCATTCGCGAAGGCGTTCGAAACGCACGATGTCGTCACAGTAACCGGCGGGCTGGGACCGACGCACGACGACATAACACGGGCGGCTGTCTGCAAATTTTTCAAGACCGACCTTGTCGTCAATGAGGAGGCTCTCAACAGGATCAAAGAACGCTTCAAAGCACGCAATATTGCTCTCATCAAACGCAACGAGGAGCAGGCGCTGGTTCCACGCGGGTGCACCGTCATTCAAAACCTGCACGGCACCGCGCCCGGATATTGTTTTGAAAGAAACCACCGCTACTTTATCGTCATGCCCGGGGTGCCCGGCGAAATGAGGGGAATGATGGACGAATTTGTGGTTCCCTTTTTCCAGAAGAAGGGGACAGGAACAAGTATTCTCCATCGCACATTGAAGACGACCGGCATTGCCGAATCTCTTCTCGCCGAACAGATCGGCGATATCAACGCATTGTTCGAGCCGGATACCGGGACTTCTCTTGCGTTCCTCCCGAGTGCAACCGGAGTGCGGCTCCGCATCACCGTGCAGGCGACTTCACGGGAAGATGCCAAGAGACTGGTGCACGACGTCGAAATGAAAATACGCTCGAAAGCCGAGCGATATGTCTATGGGACGGATTCTGAGGAGTTGGAAGAAGTGCTGGGCAAACTTCTGACCGAAAGGAAGTTGACGATAAGCGTCGCGGAATCGTGTACTGGCGGACTTATTGCAGACCGGCTGACCAACGTCTCCGGAAGCTCCGGCTATTTCGAGCGAGGTATCGTTACGTATTCCAACGAGTCCAAGATCGCCGAGCTTGGCGTCCCAAAAGAACTGATTGAGCTGCACGGCGCCGTGAGTCGGGAGGTGGCGGAAGCAATGGCAGCAGGGGTTCGGGCAAAAGCGGCGACTGACATCGGCCTCTCGACCACCGGTATTGCCGGACCGACAGGCGGGACGAAGGACAAGCCGGTTGGACTTGTCTGGATCGGTTATTCTGATGGTCACGGAACCATAGCCCTTCGATTCAATTTCGCCAGCGACCGTCGCTCATTCAAAGAGAGAACGTCGCAAGCCGCGTTGGATTTGGTCCGCAGAAAACTTCTGAAGATCGAATCGTGACCCTGTTCCGGTTCTGAACAATGGCTTCCATTCGCTCGTTTATTGCCCTCCCCTCACCGGTGGAACTCAAGACCGTCCTCGGCGGACTACAACAACGGTTGATGGCGGAAAAAGCCGACGTCAAGTGGGATTCGCCTGACAAATTTCACATCACGCTGAAATTCCTCGGCAACGCCGATCCTGGACGACTTGATGAACTGTCGGAGTCTCTTTCCGCCGTTGCATCCGGCATCGGGGCATTTTCGCTGATCTACTCTTCCCTCGGCGCATTCCCCGATCTTGTCCATCCACGAGTCGTCTGGGCAGGAGCGGAGCTGTGTGAACCATTGTCTCAACTTCAACGCCAGGTGGAGACACACTGCAGGCGACTCGGATTCCAGGAAGAGACGCGGACATTCCATCCGCATATCACCCTCGGGAGGGTGAAGGGAACAACCAACCTCGGGCGCTTGACTGCAAAACTAAAATCCATTACTTTTGAACCATTGCAAACGAATTGCCGGGACATTCTCCTCATCAAGAGTGATTTGCGGCCGGCAGGTTCCGTTTACACCACCTTGAAATCGTTTCCCCTCAACGCTTAACCGGAGTCTTCCATGACAGATACCAACAAGGAATCAAGGCTTCAAGCTCTCAAGATCGCCATCGACCAGATCGAGAAGCAGCACGGCAAAGGCTCCATTATGAAGCTCAATGAAGGCCCCATCGTGAAAGTCGATTCGATCTCCACAGGATCGATTTCCCTGGACGCAGCACTCGGAATCGGCGGCATTCCGCGCGGACGCGTGATCGAGATCTTTGGCCCCGAATCGTCCGGAAAGACCACCATCTGCCTGCATATCATCGCCGAGGCTCAGAAACGAGGGGGTGTGG
>DATDNS010000174.1:0-2301 GCA_036518155.1 Bacteroidota bacterium | reverse complement strand
TGTTGAACGCATCGACGGCAAGGTCGACCCGCTTGTACGGAACGAGGGCGCTTACGATCAGGTAATAGTTCTGGCAACGGTCCGACACTTTGAACAACGAGGTATCCACAGGTGCGTGGACCACATCGGACGAGCGGGAGTAGTGACGCTCTATTCGCTTTGCGACATTTTCCGAGTTGGCGACGAAGAAATGCACCCGGGAGCTGGTGCGGACATCCCATTCCCGGAGTTTTGGCGCAACGAACCTCATTGCAAGGCGTGTAAACATATCAGCCCGGTCTTTGCCAAAATACTCATCATACTGTTCCCACACGTAGCGCATCGGCGTGTGGCAGTAGCAGATGTGGAGCGCACCGGCAGCGGGAATAGCTCCTTTGGCAACGCAATGGCTGCTAGAAATAATGAGCTGATAATCGGAGAAATCGAACGATTCGATCGCGCGGGGAAACGTCGGAAGATATTTCCGGTACTGGCCCGCCTTCAGCGGCAGGCTCTGCACAAACGACGTCTTGATGTTCATCTGCTCAATGACCGGAGACATCGCCCCTTTGTTGTGAAGCAGCGTGAAGAGCGTCGCTTCAGGGAAGAGCTCGCAGAGGACTTCGAGCACTTTTTCGCCTCCCCGCATCCCGGTCAGCCAGTCGTGGACGAGCGCTACGCGCAATTCAGATGCGTTTATCAATGTATCCGACCTTCCAGTGATCAATGTCGTTGAAAAGATACAAAGAAAAACAGAGAAGTCCATCCTCGCCCTGTGACGCAGGTCAGTGATGAGGATGGACTTCGTGAATTGACGCGTATTCCGACTGCTACTTCTTCATTTTTCGGATATCAATGCTTCCGTTTGTTGTCTCAAGTTCAATTTTGTCTCCCCCTCCATTCAGCGTGTACGCCGCGGTGATCAACTCGCCATCCTCATCCTTTTCGTACTTGTCAGACTTGAAATCGGAATTGATTTTGTATCGCTTCCACGGGTTGCCCCATTCGTGTTTAATTTTCAGCGTCGCTTGGATGCTCGCTTTTGCATCTTCAGGAATCCAGAACTTGACGTCGCCACCGCCTGAGTATACCGTGCTGCCGCCTTTTCCCGACGGAGTAAGCTCTACAGAGACGTCGCCGCCCCCGGTTTTCAGGGCAAGAGTGCCGGAGCAATCTTCCATGGAAACGCTCCCGCCTCCGGTCCGGACGGTCAAGTCGCCGGAAGCTCCTTTCACTTCGACACTTCCTCCGCCGGTCGTCAATCTCAGACTCTGGAGGACTTTTCCAACCTTCACGCTGCCGCCACCTGTCCGGATGTCCGCACCGGCACCGACATCGCCGACGGCAACGCTTCCACCGCCAGTATCCAGTTTCAGACTTTTCCCGACATTTTCGAACCGCATGCTTCCGCCGCCGCTGGACGCTTCGCCTTCACCGGTCAGCATTTTGATGGTGACGTTGCCGCCGCCGGTCCTGATCTTCGCATTGCCGTCGATTTTTTGTCCCCGGATATTTCCGCCGCCCGATTCGATTCCGACGGTTCCATCCACCTCTTCCAACTCGATATTCCCCCCCTTGGTATCGACGGAAAATTCTCCCTTCAGCTGGTCTCTCTGCTCCACGCTTCCGCCGGTCGTGGAAATGTGAACATTGAATTGCACCGGCACATTGACCGTGAAGCGCAGATCTCGGGAATCTCTCCTGCGGTCGCGGTACTTCAGCCTGACGGTATTGCCGGACTGCGTCATTTGGAGGCGTTCAGGATTGCGATCGTCGATATTCTCCGCCTGGATAAAGACTTCATCCTTTGCCCACGGTTGAATGAACACGCTCCCCGGATCAACATCCACTTCGAGGTTTCCTCCCTTCGTTACCTGGAATGATTTGGAAGGATTTTCAGGATCCTGTTGTGGGCTACCCGTGAAGAACAGCGGCGAGAAGCTCAGGCTGGCTGAAAGAAATAGTCCTGCGAGAAATTTCATAACATTCCTCCTGTGATCTTCGATAAATTGCGGAGACTTCGCGGGCGCAAAAGACTGTCCGAATCAACCGGATGGTAACGCAATCCTTAGCGCCCGCTTGGCATTGAATTCTATTTCGAGCTTGTTTTCCTGATGATGATATCGGCACCCGAGGTCGTCAAATCGATTTCGGAACCGCCGCCGTTGATCGTATACACAGCCCTGACTTCTCCGGCGTCGTCATCTTTTTCGTACGAATCCGCCTTGAAATCCGATTTGACGGAATACCTGTCCCTGTCCCTGTCGCGTCCAAACCATCCGCCCCAGCTGTTGCCGTAATGAATGGTCGCCTCGATAGTCG
>DATDNS010000173.1:0-3347 GCA_036518155.1 Bacteroidota bacterium | reverse complement strand
AGTCGTTTGCAGAGAACCAGGGTCAGACCCAGCAAGGAGGCCACGAGGGGGGATTCCAGCGTTCGCCCGCCGAGATGGAACGCTTTCGGGCAATCAGAGACTCTCTCCAGGCAGCACACGGAGGAAACCTGAGTCCGGATGAACTCAGAGCGGAAATGCGCAAAATGTTTGCCGCAAGGATGTCTGGACGGACACAGCCGGTACTGGAAAGTGTTGCGAAACCCCGACTTCCGAAGACGGTAGCCCAATATGGTATCGTTTCAAATTTCCCCGAGTATCAAAAGGGATCGTACGATCCTTCCGAGGATTCAGGCAGAGGCAGAGTCTGGATTTTGAAACCGAACGGCCTGCTGCAGGCAGTCTTCGTTCGGACCGGATTAAATGACGGTCGTTACACGGAAATTTTTTCGCCAAACCTGCATCCCGGCGATCAAATCGTCCTCGGTGCGACATCCAACGGCGAGTCCGGTGCGGTTTCGCCCAATCCGCTTGCCGGCGGCCAGCAACGCGGAGGATTCCGATGATTCAGGGTCCGGCTTCATCGACAGGCAGCGCAGAAGGAGCGCTCATCCGGATCGAGCACCTGACGAAGGTGTATCAGCTTGGCGAGGTGGAAGTGCACGCGTTGCGGGGTGTGTCGATGCAGGTCTCGAAAGGAGAGTTTGTCGCGGTCATGGGGGCTTCGGGATCGGGAAAGTCCACGTTCATGAACATCCTCGGCTGCCTCGACAAACCGACCAAGGGGTTGTACATGCTCGAGGGAATCGACGTCGCAAAGCTCTCCAGGGACGAACTTGCCGCAATCCGGAACAAGAGAATTGGTTTTGTGTTCCAGGGTTTCAACCTTCTCTCGCGGACATCAGCCATTGAGAATGTAGAACTCCCCATGTTTTATTCGACAGTTTCTAACAGACTTCGGAGATCAAAGGCGATCGAAGCGCTTGAAAAAGTTGGTCTGGGAGACAGGCTCCATCACTATCCGAATCAACTTTCCGGCGGCCAACAACAACGAGTTGCAATCGCTCGGTCGCTGGTGAATGATCCCAGCATCATTCTCGCAGATGAACCGACTGGGAATCTGGACAGCCGGACGAGCGTCGAGGTTATGGGGATTTTCCAGGAATTGAACAATCACGGTATCACCATTATTCTCGTGACCCACGAGCCGGACATTGCCCAGTTTGCAAAACGACACGTGGTCTTCCGGGATGGAAAGATCCGAACCGACAAGATCAACACCAACCCGAAAATTGCGAGCGAGGTCATCAAAGATTTGCCCGTGATCGACGATGAGGAGGACGAGGCGGCATGAAAATACTCAACATCCTCCTTTCAGCGTTCAGAGCACTGCAACGGAACAAGATGAGATCCTTCCTGACCATGCTGGGGATTATCATCGGCGTCGGCGCGGTCATAGCCATGCTTGCCATCGGTCAGGGTGCGGAATATTCCGTGAAGCAGCAGATCGCCGCGCTGGGGACGAATGTTCTCATGGTGTTCCCCGGAGCGCAGCAGCAGGCCGGAGTCCGGACCGCTGCAGGCTCATCGGTAACGTTGACGGAGGACGATGCACAGGCAATAACGCGGGAGTGTCCGGCTGTTCAGTACATTTCCCCGGGGGCATTCGCCGGAGGTCAGGTCATTGCCGGAAACCTCAACTGGTCGACTTCCATCCAGGGGGTGGGAGCAGACTATCTGGAAATTCGGCAATGGCCCATCGAATACGGCGATTTCTTCACCGACCAGGACATCAAAGGAGCCACGAAAGTGTGTGTCCTCGGTGCGACGGTGGCCGACAATCTCTTCCCGGAATCAAGTCCCGTCGACCAGACTATTCGCATCCGCAACGTTCCATTTAAAGTTGTGGGTGTCCTGACCCGAAAGGGACAGAACGCAAACGGACAGGACCAGGACGACCTCATCCTTGCGCCGTATACCACCGTGATCCGAAGACTCTCTCACTGGCCAAACCTGCGATTCATCCTTGTTTCCGCGACAAGTCTGAAGGATATCCCGACTGCCCAAACGCAGATTTCGGACCTCCTGCGGATGCGACACAAGATTCAGCCGTATGAACCGGACGATTTCACGATTCGGAATCAAACCGACCTCGCAGCGACCGCAACGGCAACGACGGAGATTCTCACAATCCTCCTGGCGAGCATTGCTTCGGTTTCGCTCCTCGTCGGGGGAATCGGGATCATGAACATCATGCTCGTGTCGGTAACAGAACGAACACGCGAGATCGGGATCCGCATGTCCATCGGCGCACGCGCACGGGACATTCTTACGCAATTTCTTATCGAGGCTCTTGTCCTCAGCCTCCTCGGAGGCATCACCGGGATTGTCCTCGGCGTCGTCGGCTCATCGGTCATTTCAAGTCTTGCAAAGTGGCCGACCATCATCACGGCGTTCTCGATCATCCTGTCATTCGGGTTTTCGATCGCGATCGGGATATTCTTTGGGTTCTATCCCGCCCGGAAAGCGGCAATGCTTAATCCCATCGACGCGCTACGCTATGAGTAACCTCCGGTAACAGACCGTGGAAGATATCCTGGCAATGTTCTGGTGGGGATATTGCCGGGCATGTACGCAAGAAAGGCCTGGATCCCTCCGGGCCTTTTTTGTTTTGCTGAATGATTCGGTGCGTTGAGTCGTTTGAACTCCGGAACTCGACACCCCAGTGTAGCCACCATTCAGAAGAGAACGTAGCTAAATCCGAGCGCGATCGATTCTTTGACCTGTGTACGGGGGGAAATCGCCGGCTCCTGGATGAACTGCACATTAATCGTCGCGGAAAAATACTTGTTGATTTTTGCCGTGAGCGTATTATCACTCCGCACAACAACCTGCTGTATTCTCTTCAACGGCGAAAAGAGCTCGAGCTTCGCTTTGACGAAGAGATTGTCGTAGAGTTGTGCGCCGAGCTCCGTCACCGACTCCAGGCCTGCATCGACCTGGGTGCGCTTTCCTCCAGAATACTGGGTATACGTGTTCGTCACTATTTCACGAAGTGCAACGCCCAGCCTGGTTTTCCACTCGGGAATCTGCTGATATTCCGCACCGGCACTCTGTGTCAAAAACGCGGGGTCGAAGAAATCGGAATTCGCAGTGCCGTTCCCCAGGGGGTCATAAACGTACCCTTTGGTGAACTGGGTTTTAAGCGTCGCCGCAATGTACGGATTGACGTACTCATTGAACTTGTATTTGTATTCTGATGCCAGGTCGATTTTGTCGTCAGTCTTTCGAACGCCCTGGGTACCGAGCTTCGTCGTCCCATATGCGAAGTTGTAGGTGTTCGTCCAGACGTTTGTGTGCAGCTCGTACATCGATTGCCCATCCAGCCT
>DATDNS010000172.1:0-2852 GCA_036518155.1 Bacteroidota bacterium | reverse complement strand
CAACCCTGAAATCCATTTCTCTTCCGATGAACGCGTCAAAGTCCCGCACTGGCCGTACATCGATCTGTGAGCCGGGCAGGAAGGCATCGAGTCCGAGGAGGTCGACAACAATACCCCCTTTTGTTCTGCGGACACAACGGCCACGAAGAACTTCACCCTTTTCGAATGACCGCACGACCTGTTCCCACACACGCATGAAATCCGCGCGCTTTCGTGAAAGAACCAATTGTCCGTCTTTGTCTTCGACACTTTCGAGAAAGACCTCAATACTGTCGCCGACTTTCAATTCCTTCAGGTTGGTAAATTCAGTGACAGGTACAGAGCCCTCGGATTTGAATCCGATATCGACCGTAACGCTTGAATCCCCGATACGAACGACGCGGCCTTTGACGATCTGGCCGGCAGTGATCGAACTCAGCGTTCCTTCATAGAGTTTCGCGAGTTCGTTGTACTCTGTTTCGGAATACCCGCGTTCTTCCAGTTCTTCCTTTGCTTTTGATACCTCAGACATTCAACCTCCAATAAACATCCTGTGTTGAGCAGGATTGATCGAGATCGGCATTCGCGATGCCAGCCATACACACACCGCCGAATTTCGGATCAGGATCCGATTTAGTTCATGGTTCCGTTAGTTATGATATGACTGTCGTTGTAACAAGCTGTTCAATTTGTGTTTTCACTTTTTCCATCAGCCACTGGGGCGTAGACGTCGCGCCGGTCACGCCCACCGTCTCCACGCCATCGAACCAACCGCTGACGAGCTCGCGTTCGTCTTCAACGAAGTATGAGCGGGGATTTTCGGATCGCACGATCTCATAAAGGACTTTTCCGTTTGAGCTGTGCTTGCCGGCAACAAAAATCACGATTTCATTCGTCCTTGCGAATTCGCGAATCTTCTTGTCGCGCCCTGAAACCTGCCCGCAAATGGTGTCCTTGGCGTGAAAATCAAGCGCTTCGTCTTCGAACGTATCGACGACGAGCGTTTTCACCCGTTTCTCCAGTTCTTCTTTGATTTTGTAGAAGGTCGGTTTGTCCATCGTCGTCTGCGAAAAAAGGACTGTCTTCCGTTCGACGGTGATCTTTGACAAGTCTTCGACAGTTTTCACAACGACTGCCTCGCCATTTGTCTGACCAACCAGGCCAATCACCTCTGCGTGGTCCTTCTTGCCGAAGATGACAATTTGGTATCCCTGCAAATAGAATTTGCGGATTCGTTCCTGGACTTTTGTCACAACGGGACACGTGGCGTCAATGACGGTGATTCCCAAGGCTTCCGCCATTCTATATGTTTCCGGGGGCTCGCCGTGCGCCCGTATCAATACTTTGGCACCCTTCAGGTTCTTGAGATCGCCCTGCGAAACAGTCTTCAGACCCTTTTCCTCCAGACGCTTGATCTCCATCGGATTGTGAATGATCTCGCCGAGCGAGTATAGTTGTTCGTCTCCGGACAGTTCCTGCTCAGCAATTTCGATCGTCCTGACCACTCCCCAACAAAATCCGGAGAACTTGTCAACTGTAACTGTCATTTGTCTCCTCCGCCACTGATGACCCTTCTCGCCCGTTCAACAATGAAATCCACCTGTTCGTCGATCGTGAGATCGCTCGTGTCAAGTTTTATCGCATCCTCTGCCATCCTGAGGGGGCTAACCTCACGCGTCGAATCTTTTCTGTCCCGTTCCTCGATCTCCCTTGCGACTTCTTCGTCTTCAACTTCAATCCCGACGGTGAGCAAATCCTTCTTGCGTCTGCGGGCTCTTTCCGTGACACTGGCAACCATGAAAATTTTCAGGTCCGCATCAGGGAGAACGACCGTGCCGATATCTCTTCCTTCAAGAACAATGCCTCCGTGTTCCGCCAGCTTTCGTTGTTCGCGGACCAACACTGAGCGCACGGCTTCATAGCTGCTGACCGTGCTGACATTTCTTGTCACTTCAGGAGAACGGATTTCAACGGTCACATTGACGCCGTTGAGGATGATGATGTTGCTGTGCCGCTCATCCGGACGGACTACCAGGTTGGCCTTTTGAGCAAATTCCTGGACTTCCTTCTTCGCGCTGGCGCTGATTCCCTTCTGAAGAATTCCGAAGGTAATCGCCCGATACATCGCTCCCGTGTCAAGATGGACATAGCCAAGTTTTCGGGCAACCAACTCTGCTGTCGTGCTCTTCCCTGATGCTGCTGGCCCATCTATGGCGATTGTAATACGTTTCAAGTTCACTAAATTTCAAGGTTTTAATATAATCATAAATGGTTTGACGAGCAACTCAAGACCACCAAACAGGCCTGCGGAGGTTCCGTTTGAATTCCACGCATTTTCCCATATATTTTCGACGTGAAAAAGCTCTCGCACGCGGAAATTGCCTCCCAGCGTCTTACGATCGGAGCGATAACGGAGAAAAACAGATTGCCCGTGGTTGCCCTCATCGACAACGTCCGGAGTATGTACAACGTGGGCTCAATATTCCGGACTTCCGATGGAGCATTGATACGGAAACTGGTCCTCTCCGGATTTACACCCTGTCCACCGAGGAAAGAGATCGAAAAAACTGCACTTGGAGCCACAAAGAGCATCCCATGGGATTATGTCCCATCGCCGGTTGAGGCGCTGACTGGACTGAGAAGAGAAGGCTACCGAATCTTCTGTCTTGAATTGACGAACGAAAGCGGACCCTATACCTCAATTCAGAATTCTGAATTTCCGATTTGTCTTGTTGTCGGGAACGAGATTACCGGTATCTCGAAAGAAGTCGTCGAGCAGTGTGATCGGGGGATTCAGATCCCCATGTTCGGTACAAAACAGTCACTGAATGTGGCGGTCGCCTACGGCATCGCAATCTTCGAACTCTCCAGAG
>DATDNS010000171.1:0-2933 GCA_036518155.1 Bacteroidota bacterium | reverse complement strand
AGGGATACCAGTATCTACGGCCAGCTCGTGAATTCTGATTTCACGTTCATCTACCGCGACTACGATCGTGGGGTTGATGTTACGTGGGGGAGGGATGAAGAGATGAGAACGACAAACGGCCTGTTTCAGAATGTCGAACGGTTGGATCTAGTCTGGAACGACTTTGCCACGATGTCGGATACGACGGGGACTCAGACAAGTGTCACCAGAAATTTCAATCTAACCGTCACGTTCAATGCTAGCGATATCCTGAGAGTGGACGGCTACGCTGATTTTTCGCTCCAACGTGCGGCCCAGGGAAGTCCGTGGAAAATTGTGCGCTGGCACGACGAGTCAAACTTCTGATGCATCATCGATCACACGACACAACTGTCGGCCGTCTGTTTCCTTTTGGTGATTTGACAGATCCCGGAGCCGTGGCTTTGTATCGCTGAAGAGTTTTGATTCGTCCCGAAGAAGTTTGTATCTTGAGTGTATCGGTAGCCGGGTTGTTTTCATCCACCTGTAGAGCATTCGATGCAAGTTCGCTATCTCGTCAAAGAAGGGTTTTCAGGATTCCAGCGCGCCAAGCTCTCGATGGCGACGGCGATCGTCACGGTCTGCATCTCGCTCCTCCTCCTCAGCTGTTTTACCATCCTTCTCATTAACGCCAATCATGTCGTCGAATCCCTGCGCGAAAAAGTGGAGATGGAAGCGTTCCTGCAGGACAATCTGCCGGCAGATTCTATCAGCGCCGTGCGGGAAAAGATTGCGGCGCTGGACGGTGTTCGCGAAACACGATACGTCTCCAAGGACGAAGCGGCGGAGATTTTCAAGGAACAGTTTGGCGAGGACATCTACAAGGTATTGAATTTCAACCCGCTCCCGCCTTCCGTCAAGATTTCGTTGAAAAGGGGCTACAGAACACTTACTGCCGCGACCTCCATCTACGATTCCGTTCGCACGATGGCGGGCGTCGAAGATGTGATCTATCGGAAGGATCTTCTCGAAATGCTGGACAAGCGTGCAGTCGCCTTGCTCTGGCTGATGTTGGGGATTGGAATTTTTGTCACGATTTCTTCTATATTCCTGGTCGCCAATACGATTCGTCTTGCAATCTACTCGAAACGCGCAATCATTCGCACGATGAAATTGATCGGGGCGACGCGCGGGTTTATTCGCACACCGTTCATTATCGAAGGGCTGATACAGGGATTCATCGGCGGATGTGCTTCGGCAGGAATCGTTTTTGTCATTTTTGAGTATCTGGGACGCTGGGTGTCCATCCAGTTGTCTGATTTTGTCCGCGTCGATCCTTACTATTACGCAATCATCGTGGGCGTTGGGTGTCTGCTCGGCGTTGTTGGAAGCCTTATTTCCATACGCCGGTTCATCGGAGAAAGCGTCGCGAATTAGTTCGCCCTGCCGATTGATTTTTCGGCAAATAGTTCATAAAATTTTGGTGTGACAACTCGGTACTTACCAGAGGGATTCATCCTATCCAAGCCCCTTCGCAACGTGATCTCCACAAGCTGGAAAACCCATTCGATCAAGGACATTTTCTGAATATTAGCCGGAACTTCTATGAGTAAACTAATTGCGTTCTATAAGTCTTCACTTGGGAAGAAAATCCTTATGAGCCTGACAGGGCTCTTCCTGTGCACGTTTCTTACCGAGCATTTCGTAGGAAACCTGCTCCTGTTCAAAGAGGATGGCGGCCGGGCCTACGAAGCCTATACCGAGCTGCTCGTCGGCAACCCCGTCATCCGGTTCATCGAAATCTTTTTGTTCGCGGGACTGATTCTTCACGCATTCCTCGGTGTTGTTGTCTGGTGGAAGAACAGGACGTCCCGTTCGCACGGGTATGTCGAATTCCGCCTCAAGGATAACACGCCCTTTGCATCCAGGATCACGATCTGGACAGGAAGTATGATCTTCATTTTCCTCGTCATCCATCTCAACTCATTTTTCGTACCATCAAGGTTGACCGAGATGAAAGTGCCGTTGTACGAACTCGTCGCCCAGGCATTTCAGAATCCCTGGTACGACGGATTCTATCTTATCGCCCTCGTCCTTCTCGGCTACCATCTGAAACACGGGTTCCAGTCGGGCTTTCAGACCCTTGGCCTCCTCAACAAGAAGTATTCAACATTGGTGAATCTGTTCGGCATGATTTTCTGGCTCATCATTCCACTCGGCTTTGCACTCATGCCGCTGTATTTTCTTCTGATTCATAAACTCGGACCCTCTGCGATGACTATCGGAGCATACTGACAATGAAACTCGACGCGAAAATTCCTGCCGGACCAATAGAGCAAAAGTGGTCCAAGCAAAAGTTCAATTATAAACTCGTCAATCCGTCCAACAGGCGGAAATTCAACATCATTGTTGTCGGAAGCGGGTTGGCCGGAGCATCGGCGGCCGCCTCCCTTGGCGAACTGGGATACAATGTCCACGTGTTCACGTACCACGAATCACCACGGCGGGCACATAGTATCGCAGCGCAGGGTGGCATCAATGCCCCGAAGAACTATTCCAACGATGGAGACAGTGTCTATCGCCTCTTCTATGATACCATCAAGGGGGGTGACTATAGATCCCGCGAGGCAAACGTATACAGGCTTGCCGAAGTGAGCGGATCCATCATCGACCAGTGCGTTGCACAAGGCGTCCCCTTTGCACGAGATTATGCGGGCTACCTTGATAACCGGTCGTTTGGCGGTGCTCAACTTGCACGCACGTTTTATGCCCGTGGACAGACGGGACAGCAACTCCTCCTCGGTGCGTATTCCGCGCTGAGTCGCCAGATCAAAGCCGGCACGGTAAAGCTCTACGCCCGTCGCGAGATGCTGGATCTGGTTGTCGTTGACGGCCAGGCGCGGGGAATTGTTGCGCGGAATCTCGTCAACGGAAGGATCGAATCGTACGCCGCCGATGCTGTCGTTCTTGCAACA
>DATDNS010000170.1:0-3106 GCA_036518155.1 Bacteroidota bacterium | reverse complement strand
ACGCTTGGGCCGGTCACAAACATGTAGCTCGTATCCTTGACCATGAAGACAAAATCGGTGATCGCAGGCGAATAGACTGCTCCCCCCGCACAAGGGCCCATGATCGCCGAGATCTGGGGGACAACGCCGGATGCAAGCGTGTTGCGCAGGAAAATGTCCGCGTACCCTCCAAGGCTCACCACCCCTTCCTGAATACGAGCACCACCGGAGTCGTTCAACCCGATGATCGGCACTCCGAGTTTGAGTGCCATCTCCATGATTTTGCAGATCTTTTCGGCATTCGCTCTTGAAAGCGACCCGCCAAACACGGTGAAATCCTGGCTGAACACCACGACGGGCCTGCCGCCGATCGTCCCCCGACCGGTGACAACTCCATCGCCGGGGAATCTCTGTTTGTCGAGACCAAAATCAGACGTCCGGTGTTCCACAAACATCCCGATTTCCTCAAAACTTCCCTCATCCAGGAGCAGATCCAGGCGCTCGCGGGCCGTGAGCTTACCTTTCTTGTGCTGGTCATCAATTCGGCTCTGGCCTCCCCCCAGGAGAGCTTGTTCCCGGAGTTGATGCAAACGTTTGATCCTGTCAGTGCTCATGTTCGTTGTTGGCTTTGGTAGGAATCGGATAGAAAACTACAAGCAATATAGGAAAGCGCGTTTGTGGATGCAAGACGCCCGATGCAGACACCGCGTCGGGCCTGTCACTCTGAAATTCAATGTGCAGGGACGCGCGAGGGAGGCACAGATGTTACAAATGCAATTCTCGTCGCGATGCTTTCAACCCTGGCGGAATTGCAGGAAAGAATAATGCTGCGCAAATCGTTGCGCGTGCTTCATACCGATGAATAGCCAGTCGGAATACCCGGAGGGAGGTCCGGCTATTCTTCGGCCTTCAATTCACGCTTGAATCGTTCTTCGAAAACAGTATACAGCGAAGGAATGAAGAACAATGTGAGGACGGTGGAAACGGTGAGCCCGCCGATAACAGAAACGGCGAGCGGTGCCTGCGTTGACTCACCGCCAAAACCCGCAGCCATCGGTATGAGACCGAGGACTGTGGCGAGAGACGTCATAAGGATTGGCCGCAGCCGGGTGCGCGCAGCTTTGACGACGGCATCGTGTAGTTCTAGTCCGCTGATGCGGAGGTGATTGGTATAATCGACGAGGAGGATACCGTTACTTACAACAATACCCACCATAACGATCACGCCCTGAAATGATGTCACTGAAAGAGTTGTCTTCGTCAGGAAGAGAGCCCAGAATACTCCGGCGATGCCGAGGGGAACGGTGAACATGATAATAAACGGGTCGATGAGCGACTGAAACTGAGAGGACATCACGACGTACACCAACAGGATCGCAAGGGCAAATGCCAGCGCAAGATCCCTGAACGTATTTTGCTGCTGTTCGACATTACCTCCGAGCCTTAACTCGAACCCCGGCGGTATGATGACCTTGTTGAGTTTTGCCTGGATGTCGGCCGCAACGCTTCCCAGGTCACGACCCGTCACGTTTGCCGTAACGTCGATAATTCGTTGTTGCTGCTTCCGGTCAATCTGCACCGGCGAGCTGGCCTTTTCAATTTCGGCAACATTACCCAACAGCACCTGTTGGCCGCTCGACGTCGTCAGGACAAGGTTTTTGAGGTCGTCGATGTTCGACCGAAAATCTTCGCTCAAGCGCACAAGGATATTGTACTGGTTGCCGTTCAATGGGTCCGTGTAGACCGACGCGACAGTCCCGTTGATGCACGAATTGACTGTGTTGGAAATATCTGCGGCGCTGATGCCGAGGATACCCGCCTTTGCACGGTCGATCCGTACCCGGAGCTCGGGCAAATTGTCGTCCCTGCTCACCATTACGTCGACAGCACCCGGCGTTGTCCGCACAATGTTCGCCACCTCCTTCGCGAGTGCACTTCCCTGGTCGAGATCAAATCCGCGGATTTCGACATCGATCGGCGCGTTCGAACCGAAATTCAAAAGAAAGCGAAGAAATCCTCCCGGGTTGACAAAAATGCTTGCACCCGGAATTGCCATAAGCTTTGGGCGCAGGTCACGAATGATTTCAAATTCTGACCGCTTGCGCGCTTCGGGAGACACTAGTGAAACCTGGATATTTGCAGCGTAACTGCCGGCATTGCGTCCAAACGGATTGCCGGCTCGGGTTGGAGGAACGCCGATATCGGCCAGTAAGGCATTGACCTCGGGCACATTTCTCAAGACAAGGTTTTCGATCTGCCTGGTGAGCGCGTTCGTTTCTTCAACACGCGCACCCACAGGAAGCTTGACGCTGATACTGAACTGGCCTTCATCCTGGTCCGGGAAGAATTCTGTCCCGATGAATTGAAAGAGCCCAAACGAGAAGACTGCGATCGCGATGATGACCGAAAGCACCAGCCTGCGACGGGAGAGAGTCCAGCGAAGCCACCTTGCATAAACGTCGTCGATGGATTCGATGGCATCGTGGGCTTTGACACGAATGCGGTCGGAAAGAATTGTCGACCCGCGGTCAATTTCCTTTTCAGGCGGCAGAAACCTCAGACACATGAGCGGAGTCACCGTCCTCGATACGAAGAACGAACCGAACAGGGCTACGGCGATGGTGATCGTCAGGGGAATGAACAACAACTTGGCAATCCCTGTCAGGAACACAATCGGCAGGAAGACAATGACCGTCGTCAGCGTCGACACAAAAATCGGCGCTGCGACTTCTTTCGCCGCCTCAAGAGTCTGCAAAATCTTTGATTTGCTGGAATCCCGTTGGTTGTAGTGCCGGGAGATCGCCTCCAGTTCGACGATTGAATCGTCCACCAACCGGCCGACAGCGAGCGCAAGACCTCCGAAAGTCATAATATTGAGCGTCACGCCGCTGAATCGGAAGAAAATAAATGTAATGAGGATGGAAAGCGGTATAGCGACGAGAATAATGAGCGTTCCGCGAATGTTGCGGAGGAAGACCATGATGATGAGCATCGCAAGAATACCGCCGAGCAGAGCCTCACGCTCCAGACCCGATATTGTCTGCCGAATGTAGAGCGATTGGTCGAACGAGAGCTCCATTCTGACCGTTTCGGGCACACCGATCAGCTTTGGCAGCGACTTCAACAC
>DATDNS010000169.1:0-3324 GCA_036518155.1 Bacteroidota bacterium | reverse complement strand
CCACGCGGTTCAACGATGCAAGGTTTCTCCGATAGCCCCGACCTCCCGGGGCTATCGTGTTCTCGACGAGAAGACCGGTCATGAGATTTAGAGAAGTACGGCTCCAGAATTTTCGGAACCATACATCCACAACAATAGCCTGCGCCTCAAAGCGCAACGTGTTCCTTGGCAACAACGGCGAAGGAAAGACCAACATCCTCGAAGCGATATCGTACCTTTGCCTGACAAAGAGCTTCTACGCGTTGAGCGACACAACGGCTGTGCAGCTGGGGCAACCGGGGTTTGGTGTCTCTGCGTCAGCCGTCTCAGACATTGACGTCCCGTACGAAATCGAACTATCGTACGACAAGGAAAACAGGGAGAAGAAAATTGTCATTAACAAGGGGGCGGTTGTTGATCGCTCTTCGGTCATTGGTGCGTTTCCGGTTGTGGTCCTCTCCCCGGAAAACAGCAACGTCACATCCGGGACCCCGGCGGACAGACGACGGTTCATGGATATTGTGATCTCGCAGTCCAGCAGACCGTACCTGGAAGACCTGATGGAGTACCGAAGAATCCTGCGGCAAAGGAACAGGATCCTTCTTGAAGGAAAGACAAGTCAACGGCTCCCGGTGGATGTACTCGAACCCTGGAATGAGAACTTGATCAAGTGCGGCTCACGGATCTCGCACCGCCGCGCGCAGTTTGTCGATGAATTTTCTCCATACCTCGTTGATGCCTTCGTTCGAATTGCAGAGAACGGAGAGCGACCCGCGATTCAATACGACTCGAGCATTGTCGCCGACAGCACGGTAACGGTCGAAAACGCACGGGAGGTTTATCGAAACGCACTTGCAGTGCAGTTTGCGGAAGAAAAGAAATTGGGCACCACGCTTGTTGGTCCGCACAAGGACGAGCTGGTCTTTGAGATCGGAGGCCTCGGGCTGAAAGCCTACGCTTCCCAGGGGCAGCACAAGACATTTCTTGTGGCGTTGAAGGTGGCAGAATTCTTCTACCTGCGCGAGCGTTGCAGGGAAACGCCGGTGTTGCTCCTTGATGACGTCTTCAGTGAGTTGGACGAATTCCGGTCGGCACGATTGCTTTCGCTGACAGAAAATCTTGGACAAACCTTCATTACCGCAACGGATGAGCGACGCTTCACCGGGCGAACAAACCGGGGCAGCGAAATCTGCCGGTTCCGTGTGCGCGGGGGAAAGGTAGCCAGTGCGAAGCCGGCAGTCCTCACAAACTAAAGATATCCGCAGCTCCATCCAGGAGCTTATCGACGGGCTTGGAATAAAGAAAAAACTGGCGGAGTATGATGCAGTCCTGCTCTGGGAGTCGCTGGTGGGTGAGCACGTCGCACGTGCGGCGACTGCGACAAAAATCGTTAACGGAGTGTTGTTTGTCAAAGTGACGAGCAGTACCTGGAGGAACGAACTAAGCCTGCGGAAGAAGGAAATTATCACCACGTTGAACACGGCTCTCGGCGACGAGGTCGTCAAAGACATGAGATTTCAATAAACCGGTCGGAGAAGAATGGCAAAGAACGGTCAAAAGGTTGACACAAAGGGAAACGACAAGGCTGTAAAGAACGGGAGCGGCTCCTACACCGCGGACGATATCACGGTCCTGAAGGGACTCGAAGCGGTACGCCGGCGGCCGGCAATGTATATTGGTGACGTCAGCACCCGTGGTCTCCATCATCTTGTTTATGAAGTCGTCGACAACTCCATTGACGAGGCCCTGGCGGGGTATTGCAAGAATATCGACGTGAGCATCAATAGCGACGGGTCGATCACCGTCGAAGACGACGGGCGCGGCATCCCGACCGATATCCACCCCCAGGAGAAAAAATCGGCGCTGGAAATCGTCATGACGATCCTCCACGCCGGCGGAAAGTTCGACAAGAACACCTACAAAGTCTCGGGCGGACTTCACGGTGTCGGCGTCTCCGTTGTGAACGCACTGAGCGAGTGGCTTGAAGTTGAGGTGTACCGGGACGGGAAGGTTTTTTTCCAGAAATACAAGAAGGGGGATCCCGTCGCTCCGGTGAAGACAACGGGAAAAGCAGAGCGTGGAAAAAGCGGAACAAAAATTACGTTCCTGCCTGACGGTTCCGTTTTCAAGAACCGCGTCTTTAAACTTGAAACACTTGCGGAGCGGTTGAGGGAGCTCGCGTTTCTCAATCCCGAAGTGACGCTCAGAATCTCCGACCTGCGCGGAAAATCGAAGCAGGAGGAAGAATTTCATTTCAAGGGCGGCCTGATCGAGTTTGTCCGGTACATCGACTCCACCCGACCGTCAATTATGAAAAAAGTGTGCTATGCGAAAGGCGAGGATAAGGATGAAGGCAACAGACCGGTCGAAGTAGAGGTCGCGTTCCAATACAACGACCAGTACAACGAAAACATTTTTTCCTACGTCAACAATATTCATACGCACGAGGGCGGCACCCATCTCGTGGGATTTCGCACAGCACTAACGCGAACGCTCAACAACTATGCGGCAAAGAACAACTTTACCAAGGAGGGGGGCATCCAGCTCACGGGGGACGATTTCCGTGAGGGGCTGACGGCCGTGTTGAGCGTCAAGGTTGCGGAGCCGCAGTTCGAAGGACAAACGAAGACGAAGCTCGGCAACAGCGAGGTGAAAAGCATCGTCGAGTCCGTCGTCGGACCGCAGTTCTCCGATTGGCTGGAAGCAAACTCGCCCGACGCCCGGAGAATCATCGACAAATGCCTGCGTGCGGCAGAAGCGCGCGAGGCGGCGCGCAAGGCAAGGGATCTGACACGGCGAAAGAATGCGTTCGACTCGGCCGGTCTCCCTGGAAAACTTGCAGACTGTTCGATCAACGACCCCGAACACTGCGAGCTTTACATCGTTGAGGGTGATTCTGCGGGCGGCAGCGCGAAACAGGGTCGGGATCGGCGATTCCAGGCGATCCTGCCGATGAAGGGCAAGATTCTCAACGTCGAAAAAGCGAGACTCCACAAAATCCTGGAGAACGAGGAAATCCGGGCGATATTTACCGCGATCGGAGCCGGCGTGGGAGACACGTTCGACCCCACGAAAGTCCGGTATGGCAAAATTATCATCATGTGCGACGCCGACGTCGACGGATCGCATATTCGCACCCTTCTGCTCACATTGTTCTTCCGTTACATGAAAGAGATCATAGAGCTTGGCCATCTCTACATTGCTCAACCGCCGCTCTACAAGCTCAAAAAGGGAAAACACGAAGAATATGCTTTCGATGAGGATGAAAGGGACGACATCATCAAGCGCATCAAGAGCGAGAAGAAGGGGGGCAAGGAATTGAAGGAGGAGAAGGAGGAAGAAGTT
>DATDNS010000168.1:0-2749 GCA_036518155.1 Bacteroidota bacterium | reverse complement strand
GTCATCAGCTTCCGCCACGAGAAATTTATACCAAAAGGGGGACCTGACGGAGGAAACGGGGGGAACGGAGGAAGCGTCATCGTTCGGGCGAACAAGCAACTCAATACTCTTCTTGATTTCCGGTATAATCGGCTCTACAAGGCAGAGCGGGGGGAAAACGGACGTGGGAAAAACCAGTATGGCAAGTACGGCGAAGATATTGTGCTCGGTGTCCCGTGTGGAACAATTATCAAAGATGCATTGACGGGAGAAATCATCACCGACCTCACGGAGGATAAGGAAGAAGTGATCATAGCCAAAGGCGGCAAGGGGGGCAAAGGGAATTCGGAATTCGCCACTTCAACGAACCAGGCCCCGCGAATCGCAGAGGATGGAACCAAAGGAGAAGAACGGGAACTCGTCCTTGAGTTGAAACTCCTTGCCGATGTGGGGCTGGTGGGGTTTCCGAATGCCGGGAAATCGACGCTCATCTCCGTCATCTCCGCCGCAAAACCTAAGATCGCGGACTACCCGTTTACGACGCTGACGCCAAACCTCGGCATCGTGCAATTTGCTGAAGGGAAGAATTTCACGGTGGCCGACATTCCGGGGCTCATCGAAGGAGCGCACGCCGGCAGGGGACTGGGCGTCCAGTTTCTTCGCCATATCGAGCGCACAAGGGTTCTGGTTTTTCTCATCGAATCGACCAGCGAAGACGCCAGGAAAGATTATGAAATTCTCCTGAAGGAACTTCGTGGATACAGCAAGACGATGGTGCTCAAACCGCGAATTGTTGCTCTCACCAAAATTGATATCATCGATGAGGCAACTCTGAAGAAAGTCAAAAAGATCAAAGTTGCCCGGAATATCCCTGTCGTTCCCGTTTCAGCGGTAACGAACAAGGGAATTACCGACCTTGTGGAGCTGATGTGGAAGAAGTTGAAGAGAAAACAATAGAGGCCATTTCAACATCTTATCAAGGTTCCGGGGTTGTGCCCCGGTAACCTTGACAAGGTGGTTGTTCAGCTACTTCTTAATTCCTCCCGCCCTTTCCGGCCCGTGCATTTGGGGCCATATCCTTGGTTGGCCCGTCTTTTCGTCGATCGGCATGACGCGCCTGACGCGTGATACCGTAGTCGAATCCTCGGACGCCAGGTATGCGAGGCACGCTGTCAGGACGACGTTGTTTTTCAAATCGTCGAACACGAGCTTGTCGTATGTATCGCGATTCGTGTGCCAGGTGTAAAGGAAATAGTCCCACTGGTTCGACCCAAGGCCGAATCCCGGTGCCCCGGCAGTCACAAATGATGCGTTGTCGGTTCCGCCGCCAAACGGCATGCCCGGGAATGTCAGTTTGATATTCTCCGTCACTTCCGTCGGAACCCGTGATATCCACTTCGCGAGTGATTGTCCCGCATCGATGAACCCCTGGGCGGAAATCGAAACGACGCGCCCGGTGCCATTGTCCTGATTGAACAATGCCTGAAGGTTGTTGACGATGTCAGGATGGTCCTGAACGAACGCCTGCGATCCGTTCAGCCCCTGTTCCTCGCTGCCCCAGTCCGCAATGATGATGGTGCGCTTGGGATGCGGATAATACTTCTTCAACAAGCGCATCGTTTCCATCATTACGAGCGTCCCTGTCCCGTTATCCGTAGAACCCGATGAAGCATCCCAGGAATCGAAATGCGCGGAAAGCATGACAAACTCGTTCGGCTTTTCCGTGCCGGGTATCGTTCCGATGGTGTTGAAGGTCGGCACTTCGCCAAGAAATTTCGATTCGGTCGCAACCCGGATGAGCGGTTTGTCGCCATACTCGACCAGCCTGTAAAGCAGATTATAATCTTCGACGCCGAGATTCACGACCGGCATGGTCATTGTCTTCGTGCCGAATACCCGGTAGGTTCCCCAGCCTCCTGTCCAGCGTGACTGAATTGCACCTGCTGCGCCGGCGGCTTCGAGTACTTCCGGCAATGTATCGGCTTTGAACCCGGTTTTTCGGATGCGCTCATTCCATTGGTCGGCCAGGCGTTTTCTCGCTGCCTTGAGTGTGTCAAACGATTTTGGCGTTGCGAATTCCTCCCAATCCTTGTCCGGTCTCCCCGTGAGTTGCGGTTGTGCGATCAGAACGAATTTTCCTTTGGCTTCACGGAGCCACTTCAGAAACGCGATCGAATCCGGTACATCCGGAAGAATGACGATCCCTGCCGTCAATCCCCCTTTTTTTGTTGGGGGACACCACGCTTCCATTGTTCCTTCGAGTGTTCGCACACGCGGCTGAAGAAGGTCGATATGCGTGGTCCCGCGTTCCCATCCCTTCCATTTGCCCCACTGCTCATTCTTCGCTTCGATGCCCCAGCTTTTGTATGTGGCCACTGCCCAATCGTTGGCCTGTTTCATTTGCGGGCTGCCAACAAGGCGCGGACCGATGACGTCGAACAATTGATGAGCCAGCGATTCGAGCTGGGAACTGTCGACTGCTTCCTTCCAGAAATTCTTAATGACCGGATCGTCTGTCGGAAATGTCTGGCTGACGGATGAACCGGCAACAAGTATCAGAAATGAGAAGACTGCGCAGATTTGCACAAGTGTTTTCATGAGTTCTCCGAAATGTGAGAAAGGTTGGGAATTTCGACCACTGCAATAAACGAACGAAGAACGGTGATGTTTCGCAGGACACCGTCAGGAATATTCCGTTTCCACTTCTTCGACTTCGCCTTCTGATGAGACAAGTTCAACCGGACTCCGGGGGAGGGAACGTAAGAATGCC